>JAGLEA010000169.1 GCA_023145315.1 Psychrilyobacter sp. | reverse complement strand
GGATTGTGTGATTTTAAATTAAAATGGTTTTGATAGAATAAATAATAAAATAGAATAAATAATAAAATAGAAGAAGAAGAAATTCTAAAAGAAAAAAAAATTGACAAATCATGATTGAGGTGTTAACCTTTTAGTAAGATAGATGTAGGGTTAGCTCGCTAACCGCCAAAACTCCAGAATTTTTATAAATTTTGGAGTTTTTATTTATATTGGAGGAAGTATGTGTTGTAAATATACAAAACCATTCTTAACTTATGAAGAACAATTAGAAAGGATTAAAAATCATTATAATCTTGATGTAGGGAATGATGATTTATGTCTGAAACTTTTGAAATCAATATCATACTATGATCTAATTAACGGTTATAAAGATTTTTTTATGGAAGATGAAACCTATAAAGATAATATAAAATTAGAAGATATTTTTAAATTTATATTATTTGAAAAGGATGTTCAAAACTTACTATTTAAATATAGTGTTTATGTTGAAAATACTTTGAAAACTAGATTATCATATGTCATTTCTAAAGATTTTGGAGTTGGTGTCGACGAATATTTAGATGAAAGAAAATATGGTTCATCATCTAGGAGAGTTATTAATAAGATCAAGAAAGTCATAGAATCAGATTATCAAGAAAAGTATTTAAAACACTATAAAGAAAATCATTCCCATGTTCCACCATGGATTCTATTTAAAAGTATAACTTTTAATAATGCAACAGACTTATATAGTAGCCTAAAAAAAGTTCAAAAAGAACAGGTTTTAAAAGAGTATTTTTATGATTTAAATGACTATGGTAAACAAGCAGAATTGTTTAAGTCAATGATAATAATTGTTAGAAAATTCAGGAATAAAATAGCTCATAATTATAAATTTATTGGAGAAAATATTACTGGTGCTGAGCTTCATAAAGTTAATGCTAAATCTTATTTGAAATATAATTTGTATAGGAATAAAGATTTAAAGAAAAATAGTCAACTTGGGAAAAACGATGTTTTTTCTATGATTGTTTCACTAATTAATTTATTAGAAAATGAGTATCTTGCACCGTTATTAACAGAAGAGTTAATACAAATATTAAAAAAAGGAGAAATACTTGGGATTAGCTCTAGATATATTGGATATAGTAAATTTCCAGAAGATATTATTGATAGATTAAAAGCTTTACTTCCAAATGAATAAAATTAAAATAAATTATTTTAATTTTTAAAGAAGGCAAAAATGGTAAGAGTCAAAATAAAATTTTGGCTTTTTTTTATTAAAACGCCAAAAACAAAGGATAGAACAACTTTTATGTTGTTTTTTTGAACATTTCGTGGTAAAATAAGGGGCGAAATTGGAAGATTATATATTATGTTAACAAAAGGAGTGTTTTGTAGATGAAACTGTTTACGTTTAAAGGTGGAGTACATCCATCTGACAACAAGGTACAGACTGAAAATGAAGCTATTCAAATTTTTGACGCACCAAAGATGGTAAATATTGCACTATTGCAACATATTGGTGCTCCTCTTAATCCAATGGTAAAACCTGGTGAAAGAGTTCTGAAAGGTCAAAAAATTGCAGATAGTCAAGCTTTTATGTCGGCACCGGTTCATTCACCAGTGAGTGGAGTAGTTAAGAAAATTGAATTTTTACCATTTCCTTCAAGTGGAAAGGTAAATACTGTTATTATTGAAAATGATGGTCTAGAAGAGATGGCAGAGCTAGAAACAATCAAAGATTGGGCAAATGCGTCAAAAGAAGATCTATTAGCAATGGTAAGAGAAAAAGGAATAGTAGGAGTAGGAGGAGCTTGTTTCCCAACTCATATTAAACTAAATCCACCAAAGGATATGACAATCGATACTTTAGTAGTAAATGGAGCAGAATGTGAGCCTTATCTAAATGCAGATAATAGACTTATGTTAGAAGATCCAGCTTCTATTATAGAAGGTATCAAGATAGTTATGCATATTTTAGGAATTAAAAGTGCAAAAATTGGTATAGAAAACAATAAACCAGATGCAATAGCATCTATGATAAAGACAATTGAAAAATTAGAAGGAACTGATGGAATAGAAGTATGTGCATTAAAAACTCAATATCCACAAGGTGGAGAAAAGCAATTAATCGCAGCTATTATGGGTAGAGAAGTACCGAGTGCAGCTCTTCCAGCAAAAGTAGGAGTAGTAGTACAAAATACTGCAACTTGTGCATTAGTTTATGAAGGAATTGTTAATGGAATGCCTTTAATTGAAAAAGTAGTAACTATTTCAGGAAAAGCAATCAAAAAACCTATGAACTTAAAAGTTAGAATAGGAACAATGTTCAGAGATATATTAGATTATGCTGAAATCGAAAGAGAATCAGTAGATAAATTAGTATCTGGTGGACCAATGATGGGAATGGCACAACCTTCAGAAGATGTACCTGTAGTTAAAGGAACTTCTGGATTACTAGCCCTTACAACGGATGAAACAAATCCTTGTAAAGCTAAAAACTGTATCCTATGTGGAAAATGTGTAACTGTTTGTCCTATGGGATTAGAACCGCTAATGTATGCAAAATTAGCTAAATTTAACCAATGGGAAGAGATGGGAACTTATAAATTAATGGATTGTATCTCTTGTGGATCGTGTTCATATATTTGTCCAGCAAACAGGCCTTTAACAGAGGCTATCAATATTGGTAAAGCTAAATTAAGAGCTATGCCGAGAAAATAATAGGAGGAATAAAAGTGGCGAGATTGTTAAAAATGGGACCTTCACCACATGTGAGAACTAGTGAAACAGTGAACAGAGTAATGTATGATGTAATAATAGCTTTATTACCAGCACTACTTATGGCAGTTTATGTATTTGGAATCCAAGCATTGACTACTACTCTGATTGCAGTTCTAACTTGTGTATTAACTGAAGGAATTATGCAAAAAATAATGGGTAAAGAGATAGATATAGAGGATGGAAGTGCAGTAATTACAGGAATTTTATTTGCTTTCGTAGTTCCAGTAACTATGGCATATTGGATTATAATTATTGGATCAATTGTTTCGATCTTATTAGGAAAAATGTTGTTTGGTGGACTAGGACATAATATATTCAATCCAGCACTAGTTGGAAGAGCATTTGTTCAAGCGTCATGGCCAGTAGCAATAACAACATTTATATTAGATGGTCAAGCAGGACCAACTATGTTAGATGCTATGAAAAGAGGATTAGATGGGACTCAAATCGCAGCAGGAAATCCTTATATCAATGCACTATTAGGAAAAATGGGTGGATCTATAGGAGAAACTTCAGCAATAGCTATCTTATTAGGTGGAGCTTATTTAATCTATAGAGGACAAATTCAGTGGGAAGTACCAGCAGTAATTATTGGTACAGTAGCTATCGGTTCATTTTTATTTGGTGGAGATCCACTTATGCATGTGTTATCAGGAGGACTATTCTTAGGAGCATTCTTCATGGCAACTGACATGGTAACTTCTCCATATACAAAAAAAGGACAAATTATATTTGCTTTCGGAATTGGAGCTTTAGTAACTTTAATTAGATTTAAAGGTGGGTATCCAGAAGGAATGGCTTACTCAATCTTAATAATGAATGGTGTTGTACCACTTATTAATAGATATACAAAACCAAAGATGTTTGGAGGTGTAGCTAAATAATGAATAGATTAGTACATTATGGAGCTGTATTATTGATAATAGCAGGATTAGCAGCAGGATTGCTATCAGCTGTAAACTCAGTAACAGCACCACAAATTGAAAAAATAAATAAAGAAATAGTAAATAATGCTAGAAAGGAAGTTTTACCTCAAGCCTCTACTTTTAAGGCAGAGGAAGGAGTTGTAGCAGGAGATGAAACATTTATCCCTGGATATGATGAATCAGGAGCATTAGTAGGGTATGCAAGTACTGTAAATACTAATGGTTACTCTGGAAATATAGCATTTGTTTTAGGATTAGACCTAGATGGAACTATAACAGGATTAAAAGTTACTAGTCAATCGGAAACTCCAGGATTAGGAACAAATATTGAAAAACCAGAATGGCAAAAAATCTGGATAGGAAGAGATAAAACTTATGAATTTGAAAAACAAGTAGATGGATTTGCAGGAGCAACAATAACTCCTAAAGCTGTATTTACAGGTGTTAAGAAAGCAACGAAAGATTTTGAAGGGGTGAGTAAATAATGGCAAAGCAAAATTATTTAAAATTATTAACAGATCCTTTAATTAAAGGAAATCCAGTATTTGTACTACTATTAGGATTATGTCCAACGCTAGGGGTAACAAACTCAGCAATTAATGGTTTTGCAATGGGAATGGCAACACTAGTAGTATTAGCATTTTCAAATGTAATAATATCAGCTATGAAGAGTTTAATACCTGCAAAGGTAAGAATTCCAGCTTATATCATAGTAATCGCTACTTTAGTAACTATTGTACAAATGTTGATGCAAGGGTATATGCCTAGCTTATATGCTGTGTTAGGATTATTCCTACCTCTAATCGTTGTAAACTGTATCATCTTAGGAAGAGCAGAGAGTTTTGCTTCTAAAAATGGAGTATTTGCTTCTTTACTAGATGGAATAGGTAATGGATTAGGATTTACATTAGCACTAACTATATTAGGAGCTATCAGAGAGATTTTAGGAAATGGAAGTTTATTTGGATTACAATTAACTCCTCCTACATATCAACCAGCGTTAATATTTATATTAGCACCTGGAGCATTTATAACAATTGG
>JAGLEA010000168.1 GCA_023145315.1 Psychrilyobacter sp. | reverse complement strand
TTTGGAATCATATTTGGTTCTATATTTATTAATAACTTTATATTTGCTAAGTTTTTAGGGATTTGTCCTTTCATGGGTGTTTCTAAAAAAGTAGAATCTTCAATAGGGATGGGAATGGCCGTTACTTTCGTAATGACGTTAGCTTCAGCTGTAACTTGGGTAGTTCAACACTATCTATTAGAACCTTATGGATTAGGATACTTACAAACAATAGCATTTATATTAATAATAGCTTCATTAGTACAATTTGTTGAGATGGCAGTACAAAAAACTTCTCCAAACCTTTATAAGGCATTAGGAGTTTTCTTACCGTTAATCACTACTAACTGTGCAGTATTAGGAGTTGCTATCTTAAATATTCAAGAGGAGTACAACTTCATAGAAACAGTTGTAAATGGTATGGCAGCAGCTATTGGATTTACAATGGCACTAATTTTACTTGCAGGAATAAGAGAAAGATTAGAGTATGCAGATGTACCGAGACCATTCCAAGGTGTAGCAATAGCTTTCGTAACAGCAGGTTTATTAGCTATGGCATTTATGGGATTCTCTGGAATGAAAATATAATTAATTTGGAGGTTAAAAGATGATAAACGCTATATTAGTGTTAGGAGGAATTGGTCTTGTTATGGGATTATTCCTAGCTTTTGCTTCAAAGAAATTTGAGGTAGAGATAGATCCTAATGTTGAAAAAATAATTGGTATATTACCTGGTGCAAATTGTGGAGCTTGTGGGTTCCCTGGATGTGGAGGATATGCAGATGCAGTAGCATTAGAAGGTGCAGATCCTACACTATGTGCTCCTGGTGGATCACAAGTGGTAAATGATATTGCTGACATAATGGGTGGAGAAGGTGCAGACCCAGATGCAGTAAGAGAAGTAGCAAGAGTAAAATGTCAAGGAGATAACTCTAAGACAAGTAAGATATATAACTTAGATACAGAGATGAAAACATGTGCTACAGCTTCACTATATTTTGGTGGAGATAAATCATGTTGGCATGGATGTCTTGGTTATGGAGATTGTGTAAGGGTTTGTCCTGCAGATGCAATCGAAATTAATGCAAGAGGAATAGCAGTAGTAAATGAGGAGAAATGTATCTCATGTACTAAGTGTGTAAAAGAATGTCCTAAAAACATAATAGAAATGTTACCTGAAAATCAAAAAGTTACAGTTTTATGTAACTCAAAAGATAAAGGTGCAACTGCTAGAAAAGCATGTACAGTAGCCTGTATTGCTTGTGGAATGTGTGTAAAAGCATGTCCAGTAGTAGAAGAAACTATAAAAGATGAAGAAGGAAATGTTATAAAGAAAGTTATTCATTATGTTAATGATAAAACTGATATGACTAAGATCAAAGGTGAAACAAGAAAAGCTGTAACAGTTACTAATAACTTGGCTAAGATAGATACTGATATTTGTATCAACTGTGGGTTATGTTCTATGAAGTGTCCTACAAATGCTATCGAAAACCAAATAAAAGAAGTAAAAACAGCAGAAGTAATAGCTGATAATTGTATTGGTTGTACTCTATGTGCTAGAGTGTGTCCAGTAGATTGTATTGAAGGAAAAGTAAAGGAAAAGCATGTGGTAGATCAAGAAAAATGTATCGGATGTGGACTTTGCTTTGATAAATGTAACTTTAAAGCTATCAAACTGAATGTAACTGAGATAAGAAAATAATTTTTAAATAAAAATAGGAGAACTGAAATTTCAGTTCTCCTATTTTATTGTGTAGAATTTTAAAAAGAATTCTCTCATCTAACTCCTCAATAAGTATATTGTCCATCTCCAACACTCGAATGACCTATATTGGTTTAAAAAGCATTATTTTATTACAATTTATTTAGAAATTAAGTTTAAAAAGTAATATTGAAGTTGAAGTTTTTTATTATAGGTGTTATTCTTTATTATATTAAACAAACACTAGTTACTTAATTCACTATATTGTTTTGTAAATTTTTTTAAAAAAATAGGGGGTATTATGAAAAAATTTCTAATTCTAGTCATGTCTTTAACTTTTGCCATAATAAGTTTAACAGGGGCTACTAAACTTATGACCAGTCCAATACTAAAGGGAAGTGGTGTAGGATACCATGGAGATATAATGGTAGAAGTTATAAAAGACGGTGGAACTATAACAGGGATAAATATATTAAGTCATTCAGAGACACCAGAAATATTCAATGTTGTATTTGGTGAAATAAGCAACTCTGTTGTAAAAGCACAATCAGTAGAGGTTGACACTGTTGCTGGAGCTACAGCATCATCTAATGGAATATTAGAAGCAATAAATCAAGCTTTAGAAGGTTAGAAACTATAAAAAAGGGGGATAAAAATGAAAAAAGTATTAATATTATTAATGTTGGCAGTATCATTAAGTGTTTATGCAAGTGGGTATAATCAAGGTATCTATACTGGAAGCTCAGAAATGGATAAAGAGGGAAATAAACTTTTTGCTACACTAGTTGTAGGAGAAGATGAAAAAATAGAATACCTACTGATAGATGAAATAATAGCAGTAGATAAAAAAGATTTCACAAAAGGTTTTACAACTAAAAGAATTCAAGGTGAAAAATATGGGATGAAAAAGTTCTCAGGAATAAAAAAAGAGTGGAATACTCAAGTAGATTCTATTTCTAAAATGATAGTAGATAATCAAGGAATTACTTTTGAAGTGAAAGAAGATGGAAAAACAGATGGAATAGCAGGAGCATCAATAAGAGTAAACAATTTTGTATCACTAGTTAAACCTTTATTAGAAAAAGCAAAAAAGTAGGAGATGTAGGATCTATCTCTAGTTATGTAGAAGTTATATTTTAATAAAAAGAGGATATCTCTCGAGATATCCTCTTTTTGCTATTGATTATTTAATTTTAATAAAAATTAATACTACTTACTTTCTTTTGCTATTTGCTCTTCTAAACTTTCTATCTCCTCAAATTTTTCGTCAAAAAATTCTGAAAATTCTTCTTCTATTTTTTCTTCATAGATATCTAAATCTCCATTAGGAGCTTCCATTTCGTATACACATGTGAAATCATTGATATGACATAATTCTACCATTGCCTCAAAGTTCTCTCCATCTTCTTCTACACTAAATGAATATCCTACCCCTTTATTTCCATTATCTTCTTCAAAGTCATATTGCTCCCATTCCATTTCAGCTTTCATTCTTAGTTCGGCAAGTTCCTTAGCTAATTTCTCAGCTACCCCTTCTTTTACGCAAACATGGATATTACACATAATTTCATTTTCGATTCCTACTGTAATTTTATATCCATCATTTGTCATTTCCATATAGTTAAATTTCTTCATTTGTCACTCCTTCTAATCTTATTTTTAGTTTTTTATATTGTACCATATATTGAATAAAAACATCTAAACCTCTTGTAAGATTTAGATGTTTTTATTAGAAACTGTAAATTAAACCTATAGATGTAATGTAGGAGTAATGTTCCATTCC
>JAGLEA010000167.1 GCA_023145315.1 Psychrilyobacter sp. | reverse complement strand
CCTACTATATTTTTCACCATTTTTTCTTGCACACTAGCAGGTAAGGATGTTGAGAATCCACTTATATAGACTTCATTTGTTCCATATCCCTCTTTTTCTAGGAAAAGATGATGTCTTTCTTTTTCTTGGTATCTATAAACTTTATCTTCTATAGACGGACAATATCTAGGCCCTGTACCCTCGATAGTTCCATTA
Organism: Psychrilyobacter sp.; assembly: GCA_023145315.1. GTDB lineage: Bacteria > Fusobacteriota > Fusobacteriia > Fusobacteriales > Fusobacteriaceae > Psychrilyobacter. Next base: position 6,117 of record JAGLEA010000167.1, on the reverse strand, counting down.
AACAAAGGAGAATTAACTTTGTTCACAGTTATTACTTCATGAACAACTGGGTTTGTATATGTAACAAAGCACGGTATTTGCTCTCGTCCCTCTATTTCTTGATTCTTCGTTCTATTAGAAAACTTTAACAGTTCTCTAGTTTCTCCCTCTTGAGCTTCTAATTTATCAAAATTCATACTTCTATAGTCTATTCTTGGTGGTGTTCCTGTTTTGAATCTTCCTAGTTGGAGTCCAATTTTAGCCAATGAAACTGGTAGATCATTTGACGGTAGCTCCCCCATTCTTCCACCTTGGAATTTTTTATCCCCTATATGAATAAGTCCCTTCATAAAAGTTCCCACTGCTATTATCACTGTTTTAGAAGTGTATGTAACGCCTTCTTGAGTTTTAATCCCTATTACTTTATTATTTTCTACAACAACTTCTGTTACCATCCCTTGGATAGAATCTAAATTTTCTGTATTTTCAATAGTTTTTTTCATTTCCATATGATATTGCTTTTTGTCTGCTTGAGCTCGTAAAGATCTTACAGCTGGCCCCTTTCTTGTATTTAAAACTCTAATTTGAATAAAAGTTTTATCTATATTTCTACCCATTTCTCCACCTAGAGCATCTATCTCTTTTACAAGATGAGATTTAGCTGGACCTCCGATAGAAGGATTACATGACATCACACCTATATTATCTAAAGTAATACTAAATATTGCTGTCTTCATCCCCATTCTTGCTGCAGCTAAAGCAGCTTCACAACCTGCGTGTCCAGCTCCTACAACGATTACATCGAATTTATTCATAGTTGTCTCCTTTTTATTTTATAAGTTCTAATTCTTTTGAAGTTTTTGAATCTGTAATGACTAAGAGAGTGTCTCCCCTTTCTATAACACTTGTAGCTCGTGGACTAGAGTTTAGATCTCCATTAGCTTTTCTGATTCCAACAACATTTACATTATACGATGCTCTAACATCTAACTCTAATAAATTTTTCCCGAAAAATGAATCTGGCGCTTTAAATTCTACTAGCAAAAAATCTTTTGATAATCTCATATGCTCCATAAGGTTTGGATCCATCGATAACATTGCTATCCTCTTTCCCATAAATTCTTCTGGATAGATTACTTCTGTTGCACCTATTTTTTCTAGTACTTTCCCATGATTTTTATTAATAGCTTTTGCTATTATCTCTTTAACTCCTAATTCTTTAAGGTTTAAAGTAGCCATGATACTAGCTTGGATATTACTTCCTATCCCTACAAATGCTACGTCAAAGTTACCAGCACCTATTTCATTTAATGCATTTTCATCAGTCGCGTCTAATATCAATGCATTATCAATTAAATTGTTATTTATGGCTTCTTGGACCAATTCCTCACTACTATCCACAGCTAAAACTTCGCTATCGGCTTCATAAAGAGTATGGGCAATACTAGATCCAAATCTTCCTAATCCTATTACTAAATAATTTTTCATTCTATTCACTCCTAAAGTTTCGTATTGTTAAATTTTTATTTTATTAAAGACCTTATCCAATCAATATATTTTCTTCTGGATATTTATATGGTCTTACTTTTATTTTTTCACTAAACGCTAACATAAATGTAAGTGGTCCTACTCTACCTATAAGCATAGTTATAATTAGAAGTATCCTTCCAAACATATTTAGATCTGATGTGATTCCTTGAGATACTCCCACTGTTGCAAAGGCAGATATCACTTCAAATAACACCTTATCTAAAGTTAAATTTGAAGATGCTATCGAGTGCCCTCCAGTTAGTATAGCGTCTGCTAAGTCCTTTATAGAGGTCATTTCATTTGTCATCAAAATTAAAAATACGACTATCATTACGTATAAAATAGATATTATTAATATAGCCATTGCACGATGTAAAACTTCCCACGGCACCCTTCTATTTCGTATAACAACATCTTTTTCATTTCGAATTACTGTAACTACATAAAACATGATGATACCAAAAGTTGTTGTCTTTAATCCACCACCAGTTGAACCTGGTGAAGCACCTATAAACATCAATATTAAAAATAAAAATAATGTTTCAGGTTTCATATTTTCCATTGGTATTGAGTTAAATCCTGCAGTTCTTGTTGTTACACTTTGGAAAAATGAGTTATTTATGGAATCTACAATTCCCATATTACCTATTGTTCCTGGATTATTCCTTTCAAAAACAAAAAATGCAATAGTTCCTCCTATTGTTAATATAAGAGTAATGTAGATAGCTAATTGAGAAGTTAAATTATAGGTTTTTCTTCCTGTTTTATAATAACTTATAGTTGAATTAATAACAGCAAATCCTATTCCACCTAATGTTATCAATATAGCAACGGTAAATGTTATTGTTCTATTGTTTGCAAATCCTACTAAACTATCTGAAAACAAAGAAAATCCTGCATTACAAAAAGCTGATATTGAATGAAATATCCCGTATACTACAGCTTTTTCTAGTGGCATTGTTTCGTAAAATCCTAATGTTAAGAAAAAGGCCCCTATCATCTCAATGATTATTACTATTAGTACTATTCTTTTCAGGAATTTAATAACTCCACCTATAGTATAGCTATTTAAATCCTCTTTTAATATTTTTCTCTCTTGATAACTTATTTGCTTTCCTATCAATGTGAATACTAACGTCGAAAACGTCATTATCCCTAAACCACCTAGTTGAATTAAAATTAATATTACAACTTTTCCAAATGGGCTAAAGACTTTACTTACATCTACAAGAGATAGACCTGTAACTGATACAGCTGATGTTGCCGTGAATAATGCAGTTAATACAGATATATGTTCTGTTGGATTTGTAGAGAATGGCAAAGATAAAAAGAATGTTCCTATTAAAATTATAACTATAAACGACATTACCAAAATCTTTGAAGGTAGCATCCTTCTAAAAGATAATTTTTTCATATTTTCCCCCTGATATTTATTTTTTCTTATTTCTTGATAATACTTTCAACTCTACTATTATACCTAATTTTACTAATAGTTTCAATGATTATCCCTTAATTAGATAAAAATCACTCAAAAAAAAAGTCCTCTAAAAAAAGAGAACTTTCTCAAAAAACATTCAATATAAAATAAAATTATTTTTTTGCTACATTTTCACATATTTTAACAATAACTTCTACAGATTTTTCCATAGATGAAACTGGTATATACTCATATTGACCGTGAAAATTATGCCCTCCAGTAAATATATTCGGACAAGGTAATCCCATATAAGAAAGTCTTGCTCCGTCAGTTCCACCTCTTACAGGTTTTATAACAGGTTCTATTCCTAACTCAATCATAGTATCACGAGCTATGTCAAAAACTTCCATATTTTCTTCTATTTTTTCTTTCATATTATAGTAACTGTCACTTAATTCTAATTTGATAACACCATTATATTTTTTATTTAATAGTTCAACTACACTAGTTATGTAATCTTTTTTTTCTGTAAATTTATCCATATCATGATCACGGATTATATACTCTAAACTTGCATTTGAAATATCACCATTCATCTCGCAAAGCATATAAAATCCTTCATATTCTTCAGTAAATTCTGGTCTTTCACTCACTGGTATTAAATTATGAATTTCTATTCCTATTTGAAGTGCATTTACTAATTGGTTTTTTGCTGTTCCAGGATGAACACTTCTACCTACAATACTTATTTTTGCACTTGCAGCATTAAAGTTTTCATACTCTACTTCTCCTAATCTTCCACCATCAATAGTATAGGCAAATTTAGCACCAAATTTTTCTACATCAAATAAATCGGCACCCCTTCCTATCTCCTCATCAGGTGTAAATCCTATTCTGATTTTTCCATGTTTTATCTCTGGATGATCCATTAAATATTCCATAGCAGTCAATATCTCAGCTATTCCTGCCTTATCGTCAGCTCCTAATAAAGTCGTTCCATCTGTAGTTATTATTGTTTCTCCTTTATACCACTCTAGTTCTTTGAAATCATTAGGAGATAGTATTATATTTTTCTCTTTATTCAATATAATATCTCCACCTTCATAGTCAACAAATTTAGGTTTTACATCTTTCCCTGAAAAAGACGGTGCTGTATCCATGTGGGCTAAAAATCCTATTGTAGCTACATCTTCATCAATATTTCCAGGTAGGGTTCCCATAAGATAGCCGTTCTCATCTAAGGTTACATCTCCTAACCCTATTTCTATCATCTCATCTTTTAAAAATTTGGCTAATTTAAATTGTTTTTCTGTACTTGGACATGTTTCTGAATTTCCATCTGATTCTGTATCAAACTTTACATAGTTGATAAATCTTTCTACTAATTTTGTCATATTTCCACTCCTTTTATTGATTATAATTATTTAAAACTATAATCATACTTATATTACTTTTTATTGTAGCATAATAAGTTTTTTATTTTCTAGTAAATCTTTAATATATAAAGTATAATTACTAAAACTACATATTTCAAACGGAGGCTTCAATGCTAAAAAAAATAACTTTCCCTATCAATAACTATATAAATGCTTTCTCATTTATAAAGAAAAATAAATTATCAAAATTTTATCTTATTCCAGGGATTATAAATATAATTCTTGTTCTTATTTTTTTCTTTTTAAGTTCTTTGTTTTCTGATTTTATTATAAAATTTAGTGAGAATATTGTTGGCGAAAACTTTAATGAATATATTCAAACTTTTATTAAATTTATTATGTACCTTAGTTTTCTTGCAACTTACTATCTCTTATATAAAACACTAGTTTTGGTTATTTTATCTCCTTTTTTGAGCTACCTTTCAGAAAAAACAGAATCTATAATTAGAAATAAAGAATTCAACTATACGATTAAAGATAATATTTATTTTATCAAAAGAGGAATTAGAGTTACTCTTCAATCCTTTTTAAGGGAGTTTTTCTTTACAGTGATTATTTTGTTATTATTTTTTATACCACCTTTTGTTCCATTCATACCTTTATTGATATTCTTAGTTCAAAGTTATTATATTGGTTTTGCATTTGTTGACTACACTTTAGAGCGACATGACTACAATATAGGGACACAGGTTATTAGAAAAAATCCTGTTTTTTTTCTTATTAACGGGGGATTATTTACTTTAATATTATTCATTCCATTTATTGGAATCTTTATTGCTCCACTAGTAACAGTTATAGCTACAACTACTGGTACACTAAAACTTTTAGAGGAGGAAAAACAACTATGAACATATTGATGGCTTTATCTCAATTAGAAGTTACCGGTGCTGAAGTATATGCTGTAGAAGTAGGAGAACAATTAATAGATCGAGGGCATAAGATTTTTTTTGTTTCTGATACTCTTACAAAAAAAAATAATGGTATCTATTTTCCACTTAGTTTTAACAAAAGAAATATTTTTCAAAGATTTGACCAAGTTTTTAAAATTATTAGAATTATTAAAAAAAATAAAATTGATATTGTACATGGTCACTCTCGAGCTGCCTCTTGGAGTTCTGAGATCGCTTGTAAACTTACAAAAACACCATTTGTTTCTACAATTCATGGAATGCAACATATTTCTAAACACCGAAAAAGAAAGCAACCAATAGGCGTTGGATTTGCTGTTTGTGAAAATATAAGAGAGGATTTAATAAAAAGTTTTGATGTTGATCCTTCTACTATATCAATTCTTAGAAACGGTATTAATATCAAAAAGTTTACACCTACACTTCCTCCTATCAATGATAAAAAAATAATATCTATTATTGGTCGTTTATCAGGACCTAAAGCTGATATTACCTATAACTTATTAAAAAATTCTATTAATTTAGAAGAATATCAAGTTAATATCATCGGTGGAAAAGATATACCTGAAAGATTTTCTTGTTTCAAAGAAAAAGTGAATTTTACAGGCTATATAGATAATGTTTATGAATATATGAAAAATTCCGACCTTGTTATAGGAGCAGGACGAGTTGCTATGGAAAGTTTACTCATGGGGAGACCTACTTTAGCCATTGGTGAAGCTCTTTCTATTGGGATTATAGATAATAGTACAGTTTCAAAGGCCCTAGCCTCCAATTTTGGAGATGTAGGAGATCGTTCTAATTATGTTTTCAATTGGGATACTATAAAAAGAGAGATAGAGGTCGG
>JAGLEA010000166.1 GCA_023145315.1 Psychrilyobacter sp. | reverse complement strand
AATACGAGATTCCTGTCATTATGTATCATAGAGTTATCGAGGACTTAGAAAAAGAAACTGGTAAACACGGAACATATGTCACTTCTACTCAATTTAGAGATCATATGAAAATATTGAAAGAGCAGAAGTTTATTCCTATTACATTTAGTGACTTAAAAGAGATCCCATTGAATAAAAGGTTTGATAAAAAATATATAATTCTAACTTTTGATGATGGTTATATAGATAACTACACCTATGCTTTACCCATCTTAAAAGAATTTGGATTTAGAGCTGTTATCTATCTAGTTTCAAATAGGACTTATAATAAATGGGATGTTGATCTCACTGATGAAAAGACTTTCTATATGATGGATAAATCCATGTTAGAAGAGATGAAAAAGAGTGGATTAATTGAATTTGGCGGACACACGCTAAGTCACCCTAGGCTTTCAGAATTAAATTATGAAGAGCAAAAAGAAGAAATTTTTAGAGATAAAAAAATAACCGAAGATAAATTAGGAGTTTCACTCCTATCATTTGCTTATCCCTATGGTGATTTAGATGAAAAATCTAAAAAACTTGTTAGAGAAGCTGGATATCTTTACGGAGTATCTACTGACTCAGGTTCGTATTGTCTTACTGATGATATCTTTCAAATTAGAAGAATCGGAATATTCCCTACTATTACAAGTTTTGGATATAAGAGGAAAATAAGAGGGAATTATAACTTTATAAAAATTAAAAGAGAAAATAAAATATCTTGAAATCAAAAAGACTTCTAATATCTTTCAAATTAGAAGTCTTTTTTTTAAAATTTATATCCTAAATTTATCGAAACTATCACACTTTTTGGTGCATCAGTATCATTTGACAAAGAGAACTCTAATGGACCTAATAATGATCTATAACCAAGAGTTGCTCCATATCCAAATTTAGAAGTTTTCCCCATAACGCTATCATCTTCCGGACTATTACTCTCATAGGTAATAATATTACCTTTAAAAATTAAAAACAAATTAGACACGATTTCATACTGTGCTCCTATTTGTCCTATAAGAAATTCAGTTGCTGACTTTCTCATCATATTATAACCATAGAAAGAAAAACTACCTAAATTTAAATCATTTCTTATTCCACCTATCTTAAAATTTTTATCTATTGGAACATCTCCACCAGTAATATGACCACCACTGAGTGAAGCATTTAATGATAATTTAGAAGTTATTGATGCATTAGTTTTCATTATTCCTGACTCTTTATAGTATTCTACATCATCATTAGAGATCCCACCTACACCATATTGAAACTCTATATACGATCCTCGTGTTGGATATATCTTAACATTTTGTCTATCTACAATTAATTTTAAATATACCTCTTGATTAGAATATTCTGTATTCAATGTGTTTTTATACTTTTCAGACCCTACATCAAACCTACCTTGAACATCATTATACCTTAGTCCACTGCTTATCTCTAATTGGTTAAATAAATTCGTTGTTAAACCTAGATCTACATATTTCGTTTCAAAAGTTGATTTTGCTTGTAGCTCTCTTCCTTTATAAACAAATAAAGGATTTTCCTCATAACCAAAACTTAGATTTATCCCTATCTTGTTTCTTATACCATAATACCAAAAATTATTAAATTTTAGTGCATTATATTCTCCCAATTCACCCTCAATAGAAGTGACTCTTCCTACTTTACCTAATTTTGTTAAGTCTGTTCCTATAGCCAATTTTAACCCTGTATCGTTATTGTAATTCATTCCTAGTCTAATAAAGTTAAGGTCCTTTTCGTCAACTTCGATTTTTAGTGTTGATCCATTTACACTATAATATGCTTTTCCTATATATGGTAATGCATATAATTTCATCGTTAAATTTTCAAGGTCTTTATAGTCAACTATACCAGGTATTTTGGCACTTAAATTTGATTCTACTATCTCTTTTGTTAATATTTTAGAATCATATATTTCTATTTTTTCAATATATACTTTCCTTTTATCTACTTTCTTTCTTGGCAAATCTTCTACTTTCGTATTTTTATATTTTTTTAATACTTCCTCCTTATTTTTTGCAGCTTTTTCACCCTCTGAAATCAAATATTCCATCTTACTAAAATCAGTAGCATCTTCTAATTTTACATCTGGATCTATTATTATCGTTGCTAATTCCCTTTGCTTTAGAGTTGCTTCTACACCTCTATAATTAGTTATTTTCCTCATAACTGCAAGCAAATTATAGTCTTTCTCCTCCCCTAGCGGAGCTCCTACATCACTTGCTATAACAATATCGGCTCCAGCCGCGAAAAGATCCTCTACAGGAAGATTTCTAGACATCATTCCATCTACGTATGCTCGTCCATCTATTGTAACAGGATCATATATTGTAGGAATTGCCATACTTGCACTTATTATTTTCGCTAGATCACCATGATCAAAAGTTTTAGCTTTTCCAGTATTAAAATCTGTTGCAACAATTCTTAAAGGAATTGGGAAATCATCAAATGACTGATTAGCATCCATTCCCCAAAATAACTCCCTTAATTTTAAATATGATTTTTCTCCCGTCAAAACACCTTTAGGCAGATCAAAATTAAGTTTATTATCATATGTCATAGACATAAAATATTTATTATTTTTATATTTATTTTCTAAAGGTATATCTTTTCTCATCGGTTCATTTGAAAGCCTGTAATCCCAATCCATTGTTTTTACTATAGTTTCTATTTCGTCTGGCGTATACCCTAGTGCATAGAAACTCGCTACTATTGCTCCCATACTTGTTCCACTAATATAGTCTATTTTAATATTGTTTTCTTCTAAAAATCTAAGAACACCTATATGAGCAAAACCTTTAGCTCCACCCCCACTAAGGGCTAATCCTATTTTTACTTTTTTACCTGTCTGTTTTTTCTTTAAAATTGAGTTTTTTAAACTTTCTAATTCTTTTATTTGCTGTTTTTTTAGTAGTATAGTTGTATCTATATCACTAATACTTTCTATATTTATTTTAGGAGATATTACTTCTGCACTTATTGTCACTATAAAAAAAATATAGATAAAAAATAAATAATAAATTCTGTTTTTCACTTCTAACCTCCTAAAAATTTAGTAGTTCTATTTTTTTCAAATGAATATTATCTAATTGTAGCATAAAATAATAGTTTAATTTACTTTTAAAAAATTTATTTGGTTTTATACCTTTTTTTATTAAGTCTTCTCCTCGAATTTTAGGTTTCACATCTTTTATTTCAAATAAATATTTTTTTATTTTTCTGTATGATTCCTCATCGCTGTTTTGACTTTCAACCATTAGAATAACTATAGTTTCTATAGAAATCTTATTTAGAATAATATATATTTCTGAATTTAAATCTATTTTTTTTATTTTCTCTAGTATCTCAGTTTTTTTCAAAATTCCATAGTTATATTTTTTTATTTGTTTGTTTGTAAAATCAAATTTTATTAACACTTGATTGAATTCATTTTTTTCTAGATTTTCTAAAAGAATAAAAAATATTATCAACCATTTTTCTATTTTAAATATTTCAAAAAATTTTCCTACTTTCTCTATTTTTTTAATTTTTTCAAGTGTTTTTTCATTGCACTTTATCATAGGATGGATTTCTTCTAATATATTATATTTATCTAATAAGCATATAGCTCTCATAGAGTTCTTTTCATCAAATAAAATTTTAAATTCCTGTTTTAATCTAGGCCATGATAACTTTTTTAAATAACCTTCTGATATCCCATCTTTTAAAAGTATCTCAGTTTTTTTTTCTAAATCAAATTTATACCTTCCAGCAAATCTCAAAGCTCTAATTATTCTTGTTGGATCATCTATGAAACTCAAATTATGTAATACTTTAATTTTTTTATTTTTTAAATCTTCTTGCCCATTATAAAAATCTATAACTTCACTAGAGAAATTCCCCTCTATTTCTAATGCCATAGAATTTATAGTGAAATCTCGTCTATACATATCTTCTTTTATCGTGCTATTCTCTACTATAGGTAGTGAAGCAGGATATTCGTAATATTCTACTCTAGAACTAGCTAAATCTATTTTTATTTTTGAATCTATTACTAATACTGCTGTTTTAAATTTTTCATAGGTTATAACTTTCTCTGCGTCTATAGTTTTTTTTAACTCCAAAGAAAAATTTATGGCATCTCCTTCTACAACTATATCAATATCTTTACTCCATATTCCTAATAGGCTATCTCTTACTATTCCACCTACTAGAAATACTCTTTCACCACGCTTTTTAGAAACTATCTCTATTTTTTTTAAAAGAACTAAGAGTTCAGTTGAAAACACTTCTTTTAGATCTATTATTTTAATTCCTTCTAAAACTTCCATATTCACCATCCGTTAGTTTACGTCTTGAAGCCTATATTTTTTATGAGTTAAAAAAATAGAGCCTATAGCTCTATTCTAATTTTTATTATTTATCCTTTTTTACAAATATCGATTTTTCGTTTGAGTATATTACTAATCCGGGTTTTCCGCCTTTTATTTTCTTAACATATTTCTTTAAACAATAATCAATTCTTACTGTTTCACCCACTCCTACTTTAGAGTGCTGACTTGCTAATTCTCCTATTTTGTAGATTACTTCTTCTGAAAGTTCACTTGCTTTAGCTATAATATGAGCTCCTGGAACATCTTTTGCATGAAACCAAAGATCGTGTCTATCTCCTATTTTGAATGTTACATATTCATTTTCTATATTGTTTCTTCCATAATAGATTTCTATCCCCTCTATATCCACTTTAGGAGGTAAAAGTTTAATTACTTTTTTCTTTTTTTTCCCCTTTACTATTTTTTTTAGATACTTATTAACTATTAGCTCCTCTTCTATTCCCTCTAAAGTTTTTTTATCTATAGCTAAATTTATAAACGAAAGTATACTTTCTAAGTATATAAGTTCATTTTTTATTACTTCTAATCTTGATAGACTATATCTGTATCCTCTTTTTTGCTTGTTATACAACTTATAATAGTTATCTAAGTTTTCATTTGGTGTTTTTTGTGGATTTAAAATAATAGTTATATTAGAATTTTCATAAAAATCATAGAGTTCCACCTCTTTTTCATATCCTTTGAGAGAGTAAAGGTTAGCAGCCAATATATCACCTATTTTTTTATTCTTTTCGAAGGTTTCATATTTTAATATATCTTTCTTTATATTTTTTATAGTTTTTTTATTCTTTTTTATCTCTTTTTCTACTATTTTTGACAAAACTTTCTTTTGATTACTAAACTGACCTGAACTTAAAGTTTCAATAATATATTGATCTATCATCTCATTTATTGAATTAAAACTCTCTTTTTCCAAATTTAAAATATCGTAATCATAAAAGGTACCATATTTTATCTTCCCTTCATCACGATAAAGAGTTGGTGAATTTTCACCTAACATCTTTTTAAAGCTAGAATAAGTTTCTAAATATTTATTCGAAATTTTACCTATTCCATCTACTTTTAAGATTAATTCATCATTTTTTTTATACTCTATAAACTCTTTTTCTGATATATCAAATGCTGACCTTTTCTCTGTAATAATTGGAAATTCATATTTAGCTCCAGACATTAATAATCTCAATTTATTTTCTTCTAAAGAAAACTTTTTTAATAGATCTAAAATCATCATATTATTATCAACAAGTATTATATTACTGTGTTTTCCCATTATTTCTACAATTAAGCTTACTTTTTGTTTTTCTCCTAATTCATTTATTTTCTCAAATGATAAAAGAAGTATTCTGTCAGATTTATATTGTACTATATCTACTAAAATTGCTCCTACAAGGTATTTTCTCAGTGACAGAGAGAATCCCATTGGTTTATCTAGTGCTATTTCTTTCTTTGTAGAAATGTAGCACACAGGAAGATTAGGTGCAGCTGATATATACAGATTTATCTTCCCAAAAAATATCGATAAATTTAAATTTGAGTACTGATATACCTTTGTTGCTCTCCTACTTTTAAGCAACTCTTTTAATTCATTTTTTAATTTTGCTAATGATATTCCATCTATATATAGCACAACTTACCTCCATTAAAATTAGGAGAAAGGTTTCCCTCCCTCCTACTATTTATATTTTTTATTATATATCTTTTTTTACAACAATCAAATTTTTTGCATCTATAGTATTTATCTCTACAACTTCACCCTCTTGGGTTCTTATAGAAATAACTCTTGCTGTATTTGAAATTATTTGAAATTCTTTATACAGTTTAACCTCTATCCCAGCAAAAAAATTCTTAATAATTGGTGTTCCTTTTATATCTAAAACCTCTACAGTATTTCCAACTTCAAAGTTAGTAATAACATCAGGTTTAAAGAATTCAACTTGATTTTTCAGGTTTTTCAAAATTTCATCAAAAACATCAGTAAAAATTTCCATATTTTCTTTTTCTATATTCTTTGTAATACTAGTTATTATCATCTTATGGAAATTATTATGATAAGTCAGTGCATTCTCACCTTTTTTTGATAAGGAAACAAATACTTTTCTCCTATCATTTTCCGATCTTTTACGACTTATAAATCCTTTTTTTGATAATTTATTAATAGCAACAGTTGCAGTCCCCATAGTTATCCCTAGTTTATCAGATAATTCATTCATAGATAATGAATTATTACCAATTGCTTCTATTACATGGAGTTCCGTTGTAGTTAAACATTTGATCCCCTGTTTTAGTGCCAAGGATTCTGTTTCATAAAAAAGTTTTGTAAAGTCTTCTATAACAATGTTCACTCTATCTAAAGACATGTAAACCTCCTTAACCTCTTAATTTTTTTATTTGTTCAGTATAATTCCCTTTAAATACATACGAACCTGCAACAAAAACATTTGCTCCAGCTTCTATACAGGGCTTTATAGTAACATCTGTTATTCCACCATCTATTTGGATATCGATAGTTTCCGACATCTTTCTTACTTCTTTTATTTTTTCAATAACATTCGGTATAAATTTTTGTCCACCAAATCCAGGATTTACAGACATAAGTAAGATCATATCTAAATCCTCTATAATATATTTTAAATTTGATACAGGAGTAGCAGGGTTTAGAGAAACTCCAGCTTTTATTCCATGATCTTTAATCAATTGAATTGTTCTATGTAGATGAAGTGTCGACTCTGCATGTACAACTATCATATCTGCACCTGATTTTACAAACTCTGCAATATATCTTTCTGGTTTATCAATCATTAGATGAACATCAAATATTAGATCTGTTTTATCTCTTATAGATTTTATAACTGGAAATCCAAATGATATATTTGGAACAAAGTTTCCATCCATTACATCTATATGAATCATATCTGCTCCAGCTTTATCTATTGATACTATTTCGTCTCCTAACTTACTAAAGTCAGCAGATAATATTGAAGGTGCAATTTTTATCTCTTTCATAACTCCCCCTTGGAATATTTTGATTATAAAACAATTATATCACACTTCCTAATATTTATTCCACCTTTCTAATTTATAAAAATTATAACACCAAATATAAAAATCATATCTTGCTTGCTCGATACCTAAACCTAGCTGATCTTTGACACCACAATTTGGTTCATTTATATGGATGCAGTTATTATATTTACATGTTCTATACTCTATAAATTCAGGGAAAAGATTAGATAATTCTGTAACATCTTTTATCGGTGGTAACTCTATTGAAGAAAATCCTGGAGTATCTATTACCCAGCCACCTTCTAACATAGGTAGAAGTGTTGTCCCCTTAGTCGTATGACGACCTCTTGAATTTTTCTTACTAGTAGCTCCTACTTCTAATTTTTTCCCACTTTGAATTAGATTTAGAAGTGATGATTTTCCACTTCCAGATGGACCACCAAAAGCAGTTATTTGTCCCTTTATATATTCCTTTACTTCTGCAATTCCTATATCTTCATAAGTAGAAATATAGAATATTTCTATCTCTAATTTTTTTAAAAATTCTAAACTTTTCCTTAATTCTACTTCCTCTTCTACACTAAGTAGTTCCACTTTATTTATTACAGCTATTGGCTTTATATTGTAATAAAAAGCATTTAGAAGTAATATATTGAATCGCCCTATATCAAATTTTGGATCTAATGCTGAAAATTGAATAATTAGATAATCAATATTTGCAACTAATGGTCTATGGATTATATTTTTTCTTGGGTAGACTTTAGTTATAAAGTTTTCATCGCTAAATTCTACTATATCACCAGTTACACAGTTGTCTTTTTTGTTATTTTTCTTTAATATTCCACGGAGTTTACACTCGTGTGTAACACCTTCTACTTCTACATAATAAAACCCTTTTATTTTAGTTATAACTTTTCCTTTGATAATTTTTCCTCCTCATAAAAAGGAGAATCTATGATTCCCCTTCAAAATTTATTTATTGTTTATAACTACTAGCAATAGTCACGTTTATTACTGTTCCTGCTAAAACGCTTTTACCTGCTGAGTAGTTTGTATCTATTATAGTTCCATTAGGGAGATCAGTACTATGAACTCTCTTTACTTTCCCTAAAATTAATTTACTTTCACGCAATAAATTTTCACCTTCTCCTAGACTAAATCCTAAAATATCTGGCATTCTAAATTTTTGAATACTTCTAACATTAATTAGAAGTCCTACACCTTTAGTTTTAGAGATAGACGTTCCTGCTTGCGGACTACTACCTAAGACCTTATTATTTAGATACCCTTCTGTTGTATGAGTAGTTCTCTCTATTTTTATTCCTAATTTGTTTAAAGTTGCTCTTGCTTCTTGAATACTTTTACCCTTTAGATCAGGTATTTCTACTATATCCTTTCCTTTACTAATCCATATTTTTATAGGCCTTCCTTTTTTTATATGGGTAGGTGCTATCGGTAGTTGGGAATATATCTCCCCTTGATCAAATTCAGAAAAGTTTTCCTCCATTTCCACCAAATTAAACTCTTCTCCAACTAGTTTTCTCGCTTCTTCCTTAGTTAAACCTTTTAAATTAGGTGTTTCATATAAATAATCATGAAAGTAAAATTTCAATCCTATGCTACTACCAAGATACAGGCCAATAAAAATAGCTAAAGTACTAATAGTAATAATAATCTTTTTCTTCATATTTTGCTCCTTATTTTAGAATAATTTCTTTATATAAAGAATAACATAGATATTGACAAATATCAATTATATCAACCTTTTCGGGTGAAAATAGTTCCCTTAAAATCTGAACTTTTCCAAATTTCTTCTTAACAATAGAATTTTCTAAGTTCTATTTTTTTATGTGGTATAATAACATAGAAAAGTAATGATTTTAAAGTGGAGGATATATTATGTATGATTTACAAGAAAGTGTGGAAAGACTTAATGACTATCTAGAGAAAATATTACCTGGTGTTGACGGGGAAATTGATATCGACATGAGTGAATTAGAAGATAGTTACTATTGGAATTTTGACTATGAAAAAAGAAGTTATCAACTAACTTTTAATAAGGAAAGTGGAGATATATTAGGAGAAAGTTGGAGATTAGGGACAAAAGTACAATATAAAAAACTTTAAAAAAAGAGAGCCTTTTGGCTCTCTTTTAAAATTTAGAATTTACTTGTAAATCCAACTCTAACAAATCCAGTATCGTTATATTTGTCTGTTGTTTTATTAGGAGCATAGTTTTTGTCATTTT
>JAGLEA010000165.1 GCA_023145315.1 Psychrilyobacter sp. | reverse complement strand
AATTGAGTTTTTAATTTACACTTTCTTTCTCTATTCAATTTTCAATGTCCTTCGTGTGATTTCTCACAGACAAGAAGAAGTATACCGTGTTTATAAAAATACGTCAACCCTTTTTTTATTTATTTTGGATGAAAGTTTCTTCAATATAAAAACGGTAGTAAGTTACCACTAAACATATGTGGACAATAAAGTATACGCAATTTAGTTTAGCTTTTATTCCTTTCATAAATATTTACCCAGGTAATTGACACCTTAGTAATTTTGTAGTATAAATTTAAGTATCAGAATATAGTAAATTAGGAGTTGATCATGAAAAATATAATTATAGGCCTTAGTGGATCACAAAATGACTTTGATAAAACCGGTTTTATTAGAGATTATGTAAATAATCATTACTCTAATTCTATGATAAAAATAGGAGTAACACCCATCATTTTACCACTTACAACAGATAAAGAAACTATAGCTAAATATATTGACCTCGTCGATGGAATAATCTTAACAGGTGGTGATGATGTTAATCCACAACTTTTTAACGAGGAGTTTCTACCCGAGACTCAAGTACCTGATCTCGATAGAGATAGCTTTGACATGTCACTGATAAAAGTAGGAATAGAAAAGAAAATTCCTATCTTAGGAGTTTGTAGAGGAATGCAACTTTTAAACATTTATTTTAACGGTTCTCTTTATCAGGATTTAAAATATAATGATGAGGTTAAATTAAAACATCTTCAAGATATGAAAAAACCAGATATGCCTGTTCACAAAGTAATTTTATCTGAAAATTCACTTCTAAACGAAATTTTTTCCAAAAATATATGGGTTAACTCATTTCATCATCAAGGAATCAAAGTACTTGGCGAAGAACTAAAAATTTCAGCTGTTTCAACAGATGGTATTATTGAGGCCATAGAATACACTGAGAATGAGCAGTTTTTATTAGGAGTTCAGTGGCATCCAGAGATGATGTATTCTGAAGGTGATAATAAAAATATGGAAGATTTATTTAATTTTTTTATAAAACAAATAAAGAAAAAATAACACATTAATGTTAAATAGTGAAAATAGAAAAATAAAAGACACTCAATATAGAGTGTCTTTTATTTTTAAAGTTTTGTACGCCTTTTATAATTATCTAAATCACCATTTATATAAACTAGAGAACCATTTTTTATAGTATTAATTATTCCTCTCGTTTGAGCTATTGGTACAGCAGGACATCCCCAACTTCTACCCAGTCTTCCATTTGTTCTGATATAAGATTTATTTACATAGTCAGCACCATGAAAAACGATATTTCTTACCCTTGCATTATTATTAATCCCATTTTCCATACCATCCATCCTCATTGAATACCCTTTAGAGCCAATATAGGAATTAGAGGTTATAAAAAATCCAACGGAACTCTGATGCGACTCTATAATGTTAGAGAACTTTCGCGCATATTCATAGCCAGTATTCTCACCATGAGCTACATATGTATAATATAGTACTTTTCTACTTTTTATATCAATGATATATAGTCTTTTTTCATTTGCTGATTTTGTATAATCAATAATAGTTATAATGTTTTTTTTACTTATATCTATATTTAATTCAATTAATCCTTTTAGTGCTCTATCTAAAATATTTTTATTTAAAGTTGGAGCATTTAGAGATTTATATAACTCATCTTTCATTTCTTTTCCAAAACTAAAAGTAGAAACAATAAAAATAAAAGCGACTATTAATTTACTTCTCATTTCCCCTCCGTTTAATATTTTTGTCTTAATTTTATATATATCTTCGATTATTATAACGCAAAGAATATAAAAAGTCAATGGATTTGTATTATAAAATTTATTGACAATATTACTCTAATCATGTTAGTATTATTCAAATTTATAACAATATTAAATAACTTTTATAAGCTAGAAATATGGTCTAGTGTCTCTACGGTTAACCTTAAATTAACCTCTATTAGTGAATTTTTAGGCTAGAAGTCTATCTTTACACATAATGAGTAGAGATGGTTCTAGCCTTTTTTATTAAAAAAGTATTTATTAATAATTAGGAGGTAACAATATGTTAAATGGAAAAATAATTAAAGAAGCCATTACATTTGATGATGTGCTATTAATCCCGCAAAGGTCTGCAGTTTTACCACACGAGGTATCTCTAAAAACACAATTGACTAAAAAAATTACACTTAATATTCCATTTTTGAGCGCTGCCATGGATACAGTTACAGAATCAAAGATGGCTATTTCAATGGCTAGACAAGGTGGAATAGGGTTTATTCATAAAAATATGTCTATTGAAGATCAAGCAAGCGAGATTGATAAAGTTAAAAGAAATGAATCAGGAATGATCACTAATCCGTTTGTACTCCACAGAGACTCTAACCTATTAGAAGCTGATAAAATTATGGGGACATATAAAATATCAGGACTTCCAATCGTAGAAGAAGATGGAACTCTAGTGGGTATTATTACAAATAGAGATTTAAAATATAGAAAAGATCTAACAAAAAGCGTAGAAGATATCATGACCTCTGCAGATCTTATTACAGCTCCTGTAGGAACTACATTAGACGACGCAAAGGAAATATTATTAGAAAATAGAATTGAAAAGCTTCCAATTGTTGATGAAAACAATAAATTAAAAGGGCTTATCACTATAAAAGATATAGATAATTTAGAAGAATTTCCAGATGCTTGTAAGGACACAAAAGGAAGATTAAGAGTTGGAGGGGCCGTAGGAATAGGAGCCGATACTATCGAAAGAGTTGGTGCACTAGTAAAAGCAGGAGTAGACATTATTACTGTTGATTCCGCTCACGGACACTCTGAAGGCGTATTAAATATGATAAAAGAGATTAGAAGAACATTTCCTGAATTAGATATTATCGGTGGAAATATCGTAACTGCAAAAGCTGCAACAGACTTAGTAGAAGCTGGTGCTACTGCTGTTAAAGTAGGAGTAGGCCCTGGATCTATATGTACTACTCGTGTTGTTGCAGGAGTTGGAGTTCCACAACTAACTGCAGTAAATGACGTCTATGAAGCCTGTAAAGAATTAGGTGTTGGAGTTATTGCTGATGGTGGAATTAAATTATCTGGAGATATAGTCAAAGCTCTAGCTAGTGGTGCCGATTGCGTTATGGTAGGAGGATTATTAGCAGGAACGGAAGAGGCTCCCGGTGAAGAAGTGATTTTCAACGGAAGAAAGTTTAAAGTATATGTTGGTATGGGATCTATGGCTGCTATGAAAAGAGGATCTGGAGATCGATATTTCCAAGGAAAGGCAAAAAAATTAGTTCCTGAAGGAATAGAAGGAAGAGTCGCCTATAAAGGCGAGCTAGCTGACGTCTTATTTCAACTCTGTGGTGGAATAAGAGCAGGTATGGGATATTGTGGAACTCCTACAATAGAAGTTTTAAAAGTAGAAGGTAAATTTGTAAAAATTACTGGATCAGGATTAAAAGAATCACATCCACATGATATAGATATTACTAAGGAAGCACCAAATTATACAACATAAATATTTTTATAGAGGGTGCCTTAATTGGTGCCCTTTTATCTTTTTTTACAAAAAAAGAGTAGGTTTTAACCTACTCTTAAAAATTAAACTTGTTCTAAAAAATGATTCATTTTTTCTTTTTTTGCTCTTAAATATTCTATATTTTTACTGTGTGGGGCGATCTCAATAGTCGTTCTCTCAGCAATGTTTATACCGTATGATTTTAATCCCTCTATTTTTTTAGGATTATTAGTCATTAATTTTATAGATTTTACACCTAGATTTTTTAATATTTGTGATCCTAAAACATAATCTCTAAGGTCTGCTTCAAATCCTAATTTTATGTTTGCTTCTACAGTATCTATCCCTCTGTCTTGAAGATTATATGCCCTCATCTTGTTGTGTAGTCCTATCCCTCTTCCCTCTTGACGAAGGTAGATAATAATCCCTTCATTGTTAGTATTTACAGTTTCCATAGCTTTGTGCAGTTGAGATTTACAATCACACCTATTAGACCCTAGAACGTCCCCTGTAAAACATTCTGAATGAATCCTTACTAAAACCCCTTCCTTACCTTTTACTTGACCTTTCACCAAGGCTAAGTGCTCTTTATCATCTAAAATGTTTTCATAAGCATGAAGATTAAATTCACCGAAATCTGTCGGTATCTTAGCTACGACAACCTCTTCTACTAAAACATCGTTTTTCTTTCTATAGTTTATTAGATCCTCTATACTTACTAACTTTAATTTATGTTTTTTTGCAAATATTTTCAAATCGTCTAATCTTGACATTGTACCATCATCATTTAATATTTCACAAATCACTCCCATAGGACTGAAGCCTGCTAATCTTGCAAAATCCACAGATGCTTCTGTATGACCGTTTCTTATGAGCACTCCACCCTCTTTAGCTACTAGAGGAAACAGATGTCCAGGTCTGTTAAAATCCTTTGCTGTTTTATTTTTATTTGATAAATCTTTTATCGTTTGTACCCTATCCCTAATGGAAATTCCTGTAGTTGTATCCTTTGAGTCCACAGATACGGTAAAAGCTGTTCCATGAGGGTCGGTGTTATTTGCAACCATTTGGTTTAACTTTAATTCTTTAGCTCTAGTTATATCCATAGGAACACAAGTAAGTCCCCTTGCATATGTCGCCATAAAATTTATAGCTTCATAAGATACAGCATCTGCTGCCATAACTATATCTCCTTCATTTTCTCTATTCTCATCATCTACTACAATGATCATTTTTCCATTTTTTATATCTTCAATTGCATCTTTTATATTATCTAACATAAATCCTCCGTTTTTAAAATTTAAAATCCATTTTCAGCCAAAAAACTCATTGTTATTTTACTTTCTTTAAAATTTTCTTTTGTTTTAAAATTAAGTATTCGTTCTACATATTTACCTATTAAGTCTGTTTCTATATTCAGATAATCTCCTACCTTTTTTGCTCCTAAAGTTATCATTTCTTGAGTATGTGGGATTAATGAAACACTGATAAAATCCTCACCAAAATCTACTATAGTAAGACTTGCACCATCTAGAGTTATTCTCCCCTTTTCTACTACATACTTCATAAGTCTATGTTCTATTTTTACTACATAGATTCTAGCTATTCCGTCAGAGTAAATATTTGATATCATTCCCTCTCCATCTACATCTCCTGTAACTAGGTGCCCCCCTAATGGAGTGGCTAAAGTTATAGACTTCTCTAAATTTACTTTATCTCCTATTTTTAACCTTTTTAGATTCGTCCTCTTTACACTTTCGTGCATTATATCAGCTTCAAAAGAATCATCGCTAATCTTAGTAGCTGTAAGGCAAGTTCCGTTAGTTGAAATGCTATCTCCTATTTTTGATTCTTCTAGTGTCGTTCTACACTTTATCTTTATTTTTAATGAAAGATCTCCTGTTTCTAGGTTGATTACCTCTCCTATTTCTCCTACTAATCCTGTAAACATGAAATTTCCTCCTAGAACTACGACATTCTAAATTTTAATGAAACATTATCTCCATATACTTTAAATTTGATATTTTTTAATTTTATACTCTCTTCCATCTTATCGATAATTAATCCATCAAAAAATGAAATTGCACTACTATCACCTATAATTTTAGGAGATATAAAAATCTCACCACCATCTAAAACTTTTTCTTTAAAAGCCATAGAAATCATAGATTTTCCACCTTCTAGTAAAATAGAATCTATTTTTAGATGACCTATTTTTTTTAGGATATCTTTCATTAAAAATCTTTTTTTCTCTAAGAAAATAAAAGTAATATTATATTTTTCTTTATAAATTTGATATTTATTATTCGTTAAATTATCTGTAGAAGTAACAATAATAGATTTTTTATCACTATTATTTTGAATAAAATTGTAATCTTCTGGTGTTTTTAAATTTGGGTCTACAACTATTCTATACGGGTCACACCCACCCGCTATTCGTGAGTTTAATCTTGGATTATCAGCTAACAAAGTATTTATACCTATCATAATTCCCATATATTTATGTCTTAATTCCTGCACTCTCTCCCTTGATAGTTCATTAGAAATCCATTTTGAATCGCCACTTCTAGTAGCTATTTTTCCATCCAATGTAATAGCACATTTCAATGAAAGGTATGGAATTTTAGTTGAGATATATTTAAAAAATATATGATTTATTAAATAAGCTTCTTTTTCTAATACCCCTATTTTCACTTCGATTCCTGCGTCTTCTAAGATTTTAACCCCTTTTCCTGCCACAAGTGGATTAGGATCTAAGGTTGCTATAACACACCTTTTTATCCCCATCTCTATTATTTTAATAACACAGGGAGGAGTCTTACCATAGTGAGAACAAGGTTCTAGGGTTACATATATAGTGGCACCTTTAGAATTATTACTTGCTTCATTTAGTGCAAAAACCTCTGCATGGGGACCACCATAATTCTTATGATACCCCCTTCCTATAATTTTATCATCTTTTACTATTATTGCTCCTACCATGGGATTAGGATTTACATTCCCTATTCCTAATTTTGCTAACTCTAATGCTAACTTCATATATTTTTCATCTATACAACTCATTCTTAACCTCACTTAACTAAACATTTTTCACAAACTCTAGAAAAAAAAATTCTAAAATCCCTTGTCTATCCTATAACTTTTACTAAGTTAACCATTTCGATAGCAGAAACACCAGCATCAAAACCTTTATTTCCAGCTTTTGTTCCAGCTCTTTCTATAGCTTGCTCTATTGTATTCGTCGTTAAAACGCCAAAAATTACTGGGATTCCTGAGTCCATAGATACCATTGCAATTCCTTTTGATACCTCTGCTGAAACGTAGTCAAAATGAGGTGTAGACCCTTTGATTACTGCTCCTAAAGCAATAACTGTGTCATATTTTTTTGTTTCTACCATTTTTTTTGCAATCAGTGGCATCTCATATACGCCAGGAACCCACGCTACATCTATATTTTTTTCACTTACTCCGTGCCTAACAAGTGCATCCTTTGCTCCACCTAATAATTTAGAAGTAATAAATTCATTAAATCTCCCACAGACTACCCCTACCTTGATATTTTCACCATTAAAATTACCTTCCAATACTTTCATACACTTTTCCTCCATATTTTAATTTTTTTTAAACTAAAATAAACCCCTAAAAAAAAATACCCCAAGTTAAAAAACTTAGGGTATTACAAATTCTATAAATAAAGATAATTTTTTGGACATTAAAAAATAATTTAATATCAAAAAAAATCAAAATTCACAAAATAACTTCTATCATCCAGACTATACTGTCGGTATCAGAATTTCACTGATTCAGCTTTCGCTCGCGGACTATCACCGCCGGTAGGGAATCACACCCTGCCCCGAAGTTTATATTTAATTTTATGAGGTGATTATAAACCTATTTTTTTCCTTTGTCAATATTTATTTTTTTATTAAATATGTGTTCCAAATCATTAAATTTTAAACTTCTATCTCAATTATTCTAATAAATTTTTCTATATATTCAAGATTTCTACCACTGTTAAACTATGATCACTTAGTCTTCTATAATGATTTAATATGTCCATATAAGCTGTAATTAGAAGTGGTGATTTTTCACTTTCTTCTATTCTATCGAGATGCTTTCTTCTTAATTCTCTATATGCCACTGATATTTCATTAGATTTTTTTGTAGCTTCTACTAAGATATTATTATTTCCATTTTTATATGCTGTATCAACATAATTAAAGAAATTAACAACTGATCTATGAAGTGTTTCTACATCTTCTAAATTTTTCTCACTTAGTTTTTGTTCCTTATCAAATAACCTTTTATGAATAAGTGCTATTCTTTTTAGATAATCAGTTATTGATTCATACTGATCTGAGATAGCTATGTTTTTTCTAGCTTTTTTAATTATAGATGGTTCTACTCCTAAAGAAAGTACTTTTGAATTTATAGTAGCTATCTCTCCTTGTACTACATCCATTTTATCTTCTAATTCTAATATATTTTGATATTCTTTTGAATTCATATCAAGATTATTTTTTAACATATTTTCCATATCTGAAAATACAGATATTATTTCGCTTCCTATCTTTGTTATTTCTATTTTTGTTTGATCTACTACCACTACTGGTGTTTCTAACATTCTTTCATCTAGTTGTGTCAAACTTTTAACTGTTTCTTCTTTTTCTACGACTAATTTCTCCAGGATGTTAGCTAAATATCCTATAAATGGCAAGAACAATAATGCATTAGTTACATTAAATATTGTATGAGCTGATGCTATGTATTCTGTAATATTTTCTGCTGGATTTATAAATCTTGATAAAAATTTCAAATAATATGGAAATATTGATATTACCCAAAAAAGTCCAATAACATTTATAAATGTATGAGCAAATGCTGCTCTTCTAGCATTTGCACGAGCCCCTAATGACGCCAACATAGCAGTAATTGTTGTTCCTACATTTTCTCCTAATACTAGTGCCACTGCTGTTTCGTGATTGATCATCCCTTGACTTGCTAAAACTATGGTGATACCTAGTGTTGCCGATGACGATTGGACTATAGCTGTAAGTAGTGCTCCGACTAATGCTGCTGCCAAAACTCCACCTATACCTGTCGTTGCATCAAAACTATGAAATAATTCTACAAAGAAAGGCATAGTTCTCAGTGGTTTAAACCCTTCGCTCATTAACTCTAGCCCAAAAAAGATCATTCCTAATCCCATAAAGGTAAGTACTTTTGTTTTTACTTTGTCGCTTTTACTAAACAAAAATATTATAGACGCTAAACCTATCATGGGTAGTCCGTATTTACCTATTTTTAATACTAAGATCCAACCTGTTACCGTTGTTCCTATATTTGCTCCTAATATTACCCCTAAAGCTTGTTTTAGACTCATCAATCCTGCATTAACAAATCCTATGGTCATAACTGTACTTACAGACGATGATTGAACCATAGCTGTTACTAACACTCCTACAGTACAGGCAACTATCCTATTTTTGGTCAAAATCCCTATAATGCTTTTTATCTTAGCACCTGCCATTTTTTGCATTCCGCCAGACATATGATGCATTCCATATAAAAAGATTCCTAATCCACCTAAAACTTTAAAAAATATATCTAATCCCATTTCCCCCTCCTAATAATTTAAAAATAATTAA
>JAGLEA010000164.1 GCA_023145315.1 Psychrilyobacter sp. | reverse complement strand
GCTTTTTCCTTTGGTAGGTGAGATATAACGTTTCCTATTTTAACAGCTAGTTTTCCATTATCTAAAATTAACTCAGACGGAATGATATTCATTGATGGAGATCCTATAAATCCTGCAACAAACTTATTTTTTGGTCTAGCATATAAGTTGATAGGAGTGTCTACTTGCTTAATCACACCATATTCTAATACGCATATTCTATCTCCCATTGTCATAGCTTCTACTTGGTCATGAGTTACATATACCATAGTTGCTGGCTGACCTGCATCTTTTAATTCTTTGTGTAGTTGAGTGATTCTTACTCTCATAGATACTCTTAATTTTGCATCTAGGTTTGATAATGGTTCGTCAAATAAGAATACCTCTGGTTTTCTAACAATTGCTCTTCCTACTGCTACTCTTTGTCTTTGTCCACCAGACATCTCTTTTGGTTTTCTGTCTAATAGATCTGTGATTTCTAATTTTGCAGCTGCATCCTTTACTCTTTCATCTATCTCTGCTTTAGGTACTTTTTGTAATTTTAATCCAAATGCCATATTATCATAACAAGTCATATGTGGATAAAGTGCATAGTTTTGGAATACCATTGCAATTCCTCTATCTTTAGGAGGTAGATCATTCACTACTTTGTCCCCTATTATAATCTCTCCACCTGTAATATCTTCTAATCCTGCTATCATTCTAAGTGTTGTTGATTTTGCACAACCAGATGGTCCTACAAATACCATGAATTCTCCATCTTTTATGTCTAAATCTATTCCGTGTACCGCTTTAAATCCATTTGGATATGTTTTTTCTACTTTTTTTAATTGAACTACTGCCATTTTTATTCCCCCTGTATTTATATTATATTAATTATTTACACCTAATTACTTTTTATTGATCCTCTAACTTCTATTTTTAAATTTATCGATTGGTTTTTTAAAAACTTTTTATCAGCTATCTCATCAAATATATTTTTTACTGCTAATCTTCCCTTATATTGATAGTTCAAGTCGATAGAACTAAGTGAAGGTGTTGTATAGTCACAACTATCACTATTATCAAATCCTATTATTTTGACATCTTTTGGGATTTTTTTATATTTTAATAGTTCTGCCATTACTCCTAATGCTATTCTATCAGAACTTACACATAAACCATCTATTTCATCACTAGCTATTGTACTCCCTAGCTTTGATCCACCGTCATAGGAATTTTCATAAAAATATGATTTGCTTTCACCTAGTGAATACTCGATTATTGCATCCTGGTACCCTAGATATCTTCTTCTATGACTTTCTAAATCTTTATCCCCTATAAAAGCTATTTTTTTACATCCATTTTCTATGAGAGTTGCTGTAGCTTCAAATCCTCCTATTGTATCGTCACTATTTATATAGTTAACACCTAAAAAATTATTTTCGTAGTTATCTATAAACACAATGGGAGTTTTCATTTTCTTTATAGAGTTTTCATCCCTCTGAGGTATATCACCTATTATAATTAAACCTTCTAGATCTCTTTTTACTGACCATTCATATATATCTAGTTCTGGTTTGTTTTTTCCCACGACTAGGTCATATGATTTTAATGATAGTTCCTCTGTTATAGAGTTAAGCATCTTTCTATACGAGTTATTTTTTCTGAATATCTCATCTTCTATTGGAAAAAGTATTCCAATTAGATTCGATTTTTTACTTGCTAAAGTTCTAGCTGCTTGATTAGGTTTATAATTTGTTTCTTTCATAACATTAAAAACCTTCTCTCTTGTTTCTAGACTACACTTCCCCTTACCATTTATTACGTTTGATACAGTAGATACCGATACACCTGATAGTTTAGCTATTTCTTTTATTGTTAT
>JAGLEA010000163.1 GCA_023145315.1 Psychrilyobacter sp. | reverse complement strand
AATTTATACTTGATTTAGTTGGAGGTATTCACTAAAAATCAATTAAATAATAAAACAATATTTCTAATTTCTTTCAATTTCTCTATTGTCTTTTCTAAAGCTCTACCTCTATATAATATTCTTTCACCATATTCTTTAAATATTTCTTTTTCGCCTTCTAATATCTTATCAATTTGTTGGGATTTTTCATAGGTAATTTCTATAACTATATTTTTTTTATTTTGTAACTCCACTATTTCTGCCTCTTCTACTGCTAATTTTGCAGTTTTTGCATAGTTTCGAATAAGGCCCCCAGCTCCTAACTTTATTCCACCAAAATATCTAGTGGCTACCACTACTGTGTTTTCTACTCCTAATATATTTAAGATCTCACCCATTGGTTTTCCTGCTGTTCCACTCGGCTCCCCATCGTCATCTACTTTATAATATTCTTGACCATCTTCTAATACCTTGTAAGCACTACAATTATGCCTTGCATCACTATGTTTATTTTTTATTTTTTTTATAAATTCTTCTGCTTCTTTTTTTGAAAATATAGGTTTTATATATCCTATAAATTTTGATTTCTTTATTTCAAATTCTATAATAGCTTCTTTTTTTATAGTTTTCATTTATTTCACCAGTTTTTTTCTCGGTAAATTTAATCTATATCTAACAGCCAATAATCTTATTACAAATATAATCATAAATATTGTATATGCCAATTTTTCTCGTTCTAATCCCTCAATATTTGATAACATCCAATACAAAGTCCCACCTACTAAACACAATACAGCATAAAGGTCTTCCTTTAGAATAAACGGAATCTCTGAAACTAATACATCCCTTATTACTCCACCACCTACACCTGTTAAAGTTGCCATTATTGCTGTCGAAAATGGTCCTAATTCTGAGACTACTCCTTTTTCGGCTCCTATCACTGCAAAAGCTGCTAAACCTAGTGCGTCAGATATCATAACTAATCTTGATATTCTTTTACTACTAACTAACCTATTATGCAGAAAATAGTAACTTATTATTGCTGTAACTATCGCTAAATATGCATCCTTTTCATTCACTATTGACATAGGGGTTTCATTTAGGAGTATATCCCTTATAATTCCTCCTCCTACTGCCGTTATCACCCCTAATACTACTACACCAAATATATCTAAATTGTGTTTTAATCCTTTTAGCATCCCTGAAATAGAGAATGCAATTATTCCTATATAATTTGCAATATCAAAAAACATCTTTTATTTCTCCTATCTTATCTAATATATATATTTAAAACATTCACTAAAAATCCAAAAGCAGGATCTATTACCTTCCACAAAATACCCATATAACTAAGTCCTATTATTATTATAAAACCATATTGTTCTAGCGACACTACTATATTTTTTACTGCATCTCCACCTAAGCTCCATAAAATTTTTGATCCATCCAGTGGAGGTATAGGTAGCAAATTAAATATTCCCAATACTAGATTTAACCTAATTAAATATCCTACTGCTACATGTATAATCTCGTTGTTCATATATAGTTCTGGAAAAAACTTTATTATACTAGCTCCTAAAAACGCTAAAATAAAGTTTACAACAACTCCTGCAATAGATACTTGAAAGACACTAAATTCGCCATTTTTTAGATTTCTATAATTTACAGGTACAGGTTTTGCCCAACCTATAACAAATGATGATCCCATAAGTATCAACCCTAATGGTAGTAACATTCCCAATGGATCTATGTGTTTTATAGGATTTAAAGTTAGCCTTCCCATTACTTTTGCCGTTTCATCACCATTTAGATATGCCACTAACCCATGAGCTATCTCATGAAGTATTATAGAGAACATCAATACACCTATCATTATTAATATCATAGGATCATTTATCAATTTTCCACCCATAAAAAGTAGAGCTAATACAGCTAATATAATATATATGACTTTTGTTGAGGTATGCATATCATTATTTGCATGTTTAAAATTTCTAATAAAACTTTTCAATATTTTTCTCCTTTATTTATTTTTTTATATAATTTCTTTTTACTTATTTCTAATTACTCTTTTCAACTTCTATTTTCCCACCATTATTTATAAATATTTCCCCATCTACTTTTATCCCCTCACCTTCTAATAAAATAATAATTTCTATATCTTCAAAGTAAGCTTTCTTTATTTCCTTTAATGGATAGAATCTTGGGATTACAATATAATCTAAGTTTTTAATTCCGTAATCTTTAAGTTCTAAAATTTCTCTTCTATCTAAATCTCTATTAATAATTAATATTTTACTTTCATCCATTCTATACTTTGCCCACTTTAGATCTAATTTTCCACTCCTCTGTGGTGTACCCATATAAATCAACGGGATGATGATAAAAAATATATACCAATATTTATTTATTTTCTCTTTTTTCAGTATTATAAATAAGAGTATTATAGCATATAGAAACACATATATTAATAGAGAAATTTTATTATATAGTATTAATGTCAAAAACGGGATTTTATAAAAAAAATCAATTATAAACATTAATAATTTATAAAGTAGATAACTTGCCGGTGTTACGAAACCTGCTATACCTATAAAACTAAGTAGAAGTCCTATAAATAACAGTTGGACTATTACCGATCCTAATGGTATTGCTACTAAATTTGGAATGAACGAAAATAGTG
>JAGLEA010000162.1 GCA_023145315.1 Psychrilyobacter sp. | reverse complement strand
TTTAATCTGTCATTTTCTATGACCTCTGATGAATACTGGAAACAATTAAATATCAGTGCTGATAAAATATATGGTGGACTAGATATTGCTTTTACGATAAATGTGGGAAACTACTATGATAATTCAGAATCAGAGTTTCGATCTGGAGTAGGTTTTTCCATTCCTATCTATTCCAAACAGCAAAAAATAAGTAGAAGAAATGCAAAAATAAAATATCTTCAAGAAGGTTCAGATTTAATTGCAAGTTTGAAAAAAAATAGGAGACTAAAACTTCTACTCTTAGATAAACAAAAAGCTTTATCAGGATTTATGGGTGATAATGGATCTTCTGATATTAATTTGTATTTTCAAACAGAGGAAAGAATACTAGGAATAACTTTAGAAACTGAATCTCTAGAAAGGAAATTAGATACCATGTTGCAATAATTAAGGAGGTCACTATGATTATAGGTCGGGATAACCTAATAAAAAGGGAAATAATTCCCCATCTTCACTCAAAAAAGCCTTTTATATTAGTTGGTCAAAGGGGAATCGGAAAGACAGAACTTTTAAAATGGAGTTATGAATTTCTTAAAACACCAGATAAAGTTTTTGTTTCTTGTAACAGTTCATTTAGTATAATTTTAAAAAAGATAGTTAAAGCTCAAGGTGAAATAGTTGGAAAAGTTCATAATGATGAACTAGAAAACAAGATTATTACAGGAAAAAAATTAATGATATTTATAGATGATATAGATAGGATGACTCAAAAAGAAACTGTATTCTTCAAAGCTTTAAATGAACTTTGGACATTTTATATGGCAGGATTAGAACCTTTTAAAGAACACATAAAAACAACAGTTTGGGGGAAGAAAAAACTAATAGTCCATCCTATTCAGAAAAAATATAGAAAAGAGTTAGGAAAACTTTGTATTTCAAATACAGGTAGTAGAGTTCCCCTATCAGCTCTTACAATCCAGAGTAGGGGGATTCCAGGAAGAGCATGGGCAATAGCTCGTGGTGAGGCTACTAGATACGATGAAGACAGAGTAGAGGGGGAGGAGATAAATATAGCTCCAATCCTATTTTTACTAATAGCTGGAATAATGATATTTAGATATATTGCCAGAGGTTTAGGGGATAAAGATCTCTATCTAATGGGAGGACTTCTCATGGGAGTAGCCTACTTCCTTAGATATTTTATCCGACTTTTAACAAAAAAATAATTTATTTTTTGGAGGTGGTAGAAATGATAGCTCTAACACATATATCTTTTGCAGTAGCCACCTCTCTGATGTTAGGAGCTACTTCTCCTATGACAATAACTTTAGTCGCAGTGGGTTCTCTTCTACCAGATTTAGATCATCCAAAAAGCACAGTAGGAAGATTGCTACTACCTATATCAACTTATCTAAATAGAACAATAGGACATAGAACTTTAACACATTCTATGCTTCTATGGTTTCCTCTAAATATGTTAGGACTATATTTTTTTAAACCATTATTTTATCTAACTTTAGGAGGAATATCTCACTTAGTTTTAGACTGCTGGAATGTGTCTGGAGTTATGCTTTTCAACCCATTCAGTGAAAAATTATTTGTCCTAGCTGG
>JAGLEA010000161.1 GCA_023145315.1 Psychrilyobacter sp. | reverse complement strand
AATTAAACTTGCAGTTTTCATCATTAGAATTAAAATAAAAAGAAACTTAAAAAACAGAGTCAATAATGACTCTGTTTTTATTTGTTGTAAGAAAACATTTAACTCACTATCTAATTATTTAGAAGCTTCGATAATTAATGCAGTCATATCATTTGCAAACTCCATAGGATCTTCTAACTTAAATCCCTCTATTAAAAGAGCTTGTGAGTATAATACTTTTGCATACTTATCTAAAGTTTCTGGTGATTTCTCATAAATAGATTTCAATGCTTTAAATAATTCATGATTAGAATTAATTTCTAAGATTCTATCTGCTTTGATAGGACCCATAGGGTTCTCACCTGGCATTTCTGCCATTAGCTTCTCCATTTCGAACGAGATTCCATTACTACCACTAGTCAAGCATACAGCACTTGATTTAAGCCTTGTAGTAGGTTTTACATCTGAAACTTTACTACCTAAGATTTCTTTGATCTTTTCAAAAAGGTCTTTATTATCTTTTTCTACTTCATCTAATATTTTTTTGTCATCTGTAGAAGTTAGTTCCTCTCCAGCCTCATGGATAGATTTAAATGTTTTCTCACTATATTCTCCTAATGCTTTTATAGCGAACTCATCTATTTTATCAGTAAAGTACAGAACTTCCCATCCTTTTTCCTTTATTCCTTCTAGTTGTGGCATCTTCGAAAGGGATTCGATACTTTCTCCAGCAACATAGTAGATATTTTTTTGTTCCTCTGGCATTCTTTCTACATATTCTTTCAGAGTAGTCATCTCATCACTAAATGTTGTGCTAAAGATTACTAAGTCTTTCAACTTGTCTTTGTGTAATCCAAACTCCTCATAAATTCCACCCTTTATGTTAATTCCAAATTCTTTCCAGAATTTATTATAAGTCTCTCTATCTGTTTTAAGCATTTTTTCTAATTCTCTTTGAATCTTCTTCTCCAAATTTTTAGCAATTACTTTTAACTGTCTATCTTGTTGTAAAATTTCTCTAGAGATATTTAATGATAGATCAGGGGAATCAATTAATCCCTTCATAAATCTAAAGTGATCAGGGACAAGATCTTTTGCTTTTTCCATGATAAATACATTTTTACTGTATAATTGTAATCCTTTTTCAAATTCTTTTGAATAAAAATCCATAGGAGTTTTAGAAGGTATATATAATAGAGCAGTATAGTCTAAGTTTCCCTCTACCTTAAAATGGATAGTTTTTAATGGATCTGTCCAGTCATGAAATTTTCCTTGATAGAACTTATTATATTCGTCATCTTTTATTTCAGATTTTGCTTTTTTCCATAGAGGAGTTTGTGAGTTTATCTTTTCCATCTCAATTGTTTCTACTTTTTCTTTAGTTTCCTCATCTTCTTCAGATTTAGTGACTTCTAATAAAATCGGATAGATCACATAATCAGAATATTTTTTTACAAGATCTTTAATTTTGAATTCTTCTAAATACTCGTCATTAGAGTCCTCTGTTTCCTCTTCCTCTCTTAGGTGTAGAGTTATTTCAGTTCCTCTTATTTCTTTTGCTACTTTCTCAATAGTAAAGCTACCTTCTCCATTTGATGACCATATTACACCTGTGTCTTCGTATGGACTTTTTGTTTCTAATGTTATCTTATCAGCTATCATAAAGGCAGAATAAAATCCAACTCCAAATTGTCCGATGATAGAAAGTTCATCAGTATTTTTCTTAGCATCCTTCATAGCTTGAGCAAATGCTTTTGAACCTGACTTAGCAATTGTTCCAATATTAGCAAGGACTTCATCATAGGTCATTCCAATTCCGTTATCTATAATTTTAATAGTTTTTTCCTTACTATCTAAAAATATTTCTATTTTAAAATTATTGTCTTCTCCTAAGATTTCATTTTCTGTAATAGCCTTAAACTTCAATTTATCTAGTGCATCACTTGCATTTGAGATAAGCTCTCTGATAAAAATTTCTTTATGTGTATAGATTGAGTGAATCATTAGGTTTAATAATTCCTTTGTTTCTGTTTGAAAATTTAATGTTTCTTTATTCATTAAAATAGCCTCCTAAATTATATTTCTTTAATTACTTTTTATCATGATTTATATACCATGTCAAGATTAATTTCTAACCTCTTTCCTTCTCTCTAAATAACCTATCTCTAATGTCAAATAT
>JAGLEA010000160.1 GCA_023145315.1 Psychrilyobacter sp. | reverse complement strand
AAATTAACATTTTCATATAACTTTTGAGTTAAATGTGATTTTGCTACATCTTTAAATTCAATAATATTCATATATCTTCTCCTAATCTTAATAATTTGCTATAAATAGTTTAACATATCATTATACCGTATATTTGAATAAACCCCAAATTAAATTTTAAATAATATTGTGAAATTGGGAGTTTAATTTTTTACAACTAAATGATGAATTAATAGAAAAAAAGTAGTATACTTTAATCGAAAGAATCTAATAGTCTAATTAGAATAATAAATTTGAATAGGAGGTAGAAATGCTAAAAATATATTTTGTGAGACATGGGCAGACTGAGTGGAATGTAATAAAAAAATTACAAGGACATTTAAATTCGCCACTGACAATAGAAGGAATAGATCAAACAGAACTCCTATATGAGAAATTTAAATATACGGATTTTAAAAAGATATATACTAGTCCACAAGGGCGCGCTACCCATACAGCAAGAATTCTAAAAGGTGATAGAGATATAAAAACTATTGAATTAGAAGAAATTATGGAGATGGGATTTGGAAGTGTAGAGAGTTTAGAAAAAGAAAAATTTAAAGAAAAATTTCCAGAAATTTTTACAAATCTATGGACAGATGCACTAAAATACGACCCTAGAGAGTTTAGTGGGGAATCATTCATAGAAGTTAAGAAAAGAGCTATAAAAGGCCTTCTAAAGATAGTTGCAGAGAATAAAGATGGTGACATAATGGTAGTAAGTCACGGGATGATATTAAAAGTTATTTTTGGATATGTACTAGGTCATAAACTAGACAAATATTGGAATGATCCAGTACCACAAAATACCAGTGTTACAACAGTAACTTATGATGGGGTAAACTTTAAGATGGAAGACTTTTCAAATATAGAGCATTTAAGAAACCAAGAAGAGATAAGTTATTTATAAAAAGACCGATAATTAATGGATATGATTTTTATTAAGAGCAAACAATGGGGGTATTATGAAAGTAGCAATAGGGTGTGACCACGGAGCATTTGAACTAAAAGAAAAAGTAATCAAATTTTTACAAGGAAATGGATATGATATTTTAGATCTAGGATGTAATTCACTAGATTCTGTAGACTATCCAAAATATGGAAAAGCTGTAGGAGAAGCAGTAGTAAATAAAAAAGCAGAGAAAGGAATTGTTCTTTGTGGAACTGGAATAGGAATATCTATAGCTGCAAATAAAGTCAAAGGTGTGAGAGCAGCACTTTGTAATAACACTACAACGGCAAGACTAACAAGGGAACATAATGATGCAAATGTGCTAGCAATAGGAGCTAGAATGGTAGGAGATGTATTGGCATTTGAGATGGTAGAAACTTTTTTAACTACAGAATTTGAAGGTGGAAGACATCAAAAAAGAATAGAGATGATATCTGAAATAGAAGGATAAATTGGAGGAGCTATGAGCACACTATTTACAAAAATAATAAATAGAGAGATACCAGCAAATATAGTTTATGAAACAGAAAAAGTAATAGCTTTTAAGGATATAAATCCCGTAGCACCTATACATATTTTGGTAGTTCCAAAAAAAGAAATACCTACATTAAATGATATCAAAGATGAAGATGCAGAATATATTATGGAAATGTATAAGGCAATCAGAGTAATCACAAAAGATTTGAAGATAGCTGAAGATGGATATAGAGTAATTACTAATTGCAATACTAATGGTGGGCAAGAAGTGTATCACCTACACTTTCACATATTAGGTGGAGAAAAAATAGGATTAATGAGAATCAAAAAATAATTTTATGTTATATTGTTGTTTTGTGATATACTGAACTTGACAATTAAATAGAATCTTTGGGGCAGGGTTTAATTCCCGACCGGTGGTATAGTCCACGAGTGAAAACTGATTTGGTGTAATTCCAAAACCGATAGTATAGTCTAGATGTGAAAAGATTTATAACTTTTATACTTTTTTTAGTATGTTCGTTTTGTTATAAATTAATTATTAGCTCCCATTTTTTGGGGGCATTTTTATTTTAAGGGGGCAAAATGAAAAAAACAAACAAGTTAACACTTATTGCAATATTGGGGGCTTTGGCATTTATTTTAACACTATTCAAAATCCCATTTCCAGGAACAACGTGGTTGAAATTTGATCTATCAGAAGTAGTAGTGGTATATGGACTATTTGTAGGAGGTCCAGTTGTAGGATTATCTATTGCAGTTTTAAAAGCTGTTTT
Source organism: Psychrilyobacter sp. (assembly GCA_023145315.1). Taxonomy (GTDB): domain Bacteria; phylum Fusobacteriota; class Fusobacteriia; order Fusobacteriales; family Fusobacteriaceae; genus Psychrilyobacter. The sequence goes on along the minus strand of JAGLEA010000160.1, from coordinate 3,397 downwards.
AGGCTTTGTTATTGAGGGAAGTTCTACAGGTGGTGTTGGTGAAGCAGTTACGATTCTTTCAGCAATTGCGTTTGCTTTCCCAGTTTATTATCTATATAATATATCAAAAAAAATTGTTTTATCTTTAATAGCAGGAACAATATCTCTTACATTAATATTGACCTATGTAAACTATATATTTATAACACCCTTCTATGCAAAATTGTTTAAAATGGATTATATAATTAATATGATTAATAGTGGTGACAATACTTATCTTAACTATATCTTAATTACTTATGGACCATTCAATTTGTTAAAAGGGATAGTGTTAACAGGGGTTTATCTCATTATTCATAAGAGACTTCTAGAAACATATAAAAAAAAATAAGGTGGAATGACCATGAAAAATATAATAGAAATTACTGATCTATATCTAGAATATGATGAAAAAAAAATATTAAATGGAGTAAACCTAATAATAAATAAAGGAGAATTCATAGGTATTACTGGTAAAAATGGAAGTGGAAAATCTACTCTAGCTCGAACAATATCTGGATTAGAAGAGATTACAAAAGGAAAAATAGTAGTGGAAGGTATAGAGCTAAATAATAATAACTCTCAACACATACGAAAAATTTTATCAATGGTTTTTCAAAATCCAAATAATCAAATAATTGGGACAAAAGTGATTGATGATCTTGTTTTTGGACTAGAAAACTATGGTGTTTCTAGGAGTGAAATTCAAAATAAAATTAGTAAAATTAGTAAGGAATTAGGTATAGAAGAACTTTTATATAGAAACCCTAGTGAACTTAGTGGTGGTCAAAAACAAATAGTCGCTATTGCTGGAGTATTAATTTTAGACCCAAAGATTATTATATTTGATGAAGTTACCTCTATGCTGGACAATGCTTCAAAAAAACTAGTATATAATCAAATTTTAAAATTAGTAAAAACTCATACAATAGTTATGATTACTCATGATTCTAGGGAATTAATAGAAACTGAAAGAGTGATCTTATTAGAAAATGGAAGAATTAGAGAGGATATTTCACCAGATGAATTATTTAAAAATAGTTCTATGTTAAAAAAATATAATCTAGAAAAACCATTTAAATACATTGTTTTAGAAGAACTAGAAAAAAGAGGATATAAAGAAATAGGTGATATCTATGCAGATTAAAATCGAAAAATTAAACTATTACTATGAAAAAAAAATGAAAGCAATAGATAGTATAAATTTTAATGTATTAAAAGGTGAATTTATAGGAATTACTGGCCATACTGGAAGTGGAAAATCTACCCTATTAAAGCATCTCAATGCAATTTTAAAATCATCAAATGGTAGTGTAGAAATATTGGGAAGAAGAATAACTCCTAAAAGTAAGATGTTGAAAGAGATTAGAAAAAATGTTGGAGTAGTTTTTCAATTCCCTGAAGACCAATTGTTTTCACAGACTGTTAAGGAAGACATTATGTTTGGCCCGAAAAATTTTGAAATACCAATAGAAGAAATACTAGAATCTTTAGAAGATATAAAAATAAAATTAGATCTTTCAGATGAGATCTTAGCGCGACCTGCCACTACACTTAGTGGTGGGGAAAAAAGAAGGGTATCTATCGCTAGTGTAGTAGTTTCAAAACCAAAGATATTAGTTTTAGATGAACCAACTATTGGATTAGATTATGGTAATAAAACAAAACTTCTACAACTCCTACGGGATATAAATGATAGTGGTGTTACAATAATTATTGTATCTCACGATCTGCATTCTACATGGGATTATCTAGATAGAATTGTATTATTAGAAGGTGGAAAAGTAGTGTTTGATGGGAATAAAGAATCTTTTTTAAAGGACAAAATAAATTATAGTATTAAAGAGAAATATTACCCAGACTTCATAAAAATATTAATTAAAGTTAATCTACTAAAAAATAATGAAAAATTAGCAGGTACAAAGAAACAATCCTTGAAAATAATTACAGATTATTTAGATGGTGAGACTAATGAGTAAACTTATAATTGGACGATTTTTAGAAGTTGATAGTTTTTTTCATAGGGTTACTCCTACTATTAAGCTAGCTATTTTTCTACTTATATCTATAGTTGCAATAGTATTTCAAAGTTTAGCGAGCTATATCCTCATTGCCATATTTCTCATAGTAGGAGTTAGTGTCTCAAAGATTGGATTTAAAAATTTGATATTAACTATTAAACCACTTATGATAATTTTTTTATGGACACTTATATTTCAGATAATATTTAGTCGTGATGGCGATATTCTGATAAATTTATATGTATTAAAAATATACTCTAGTGCATTCTATAATAGTTTTTTTGTCTTTTTGAGAATGTTTATATTAATAGGAGCAGCAGGAGTCTTGACACTTTCAACTTCACCTTTGGAATTAACACATGGCTTAGAAGATCTATTTAAACCATTAAAATATTTAAAAATACCAGTCGAAACATTTGCACTTGTTATATCTATAGCACTTCGATTTATACCACAATTTTTCGATGAAATAGAAAGAATAAAGATAGCACAAATATCAAAGGGGTACGATGTAGAAGATCTAACCTTTTTTAAGAAAATAAATTATTATGGTATTCTTTTAATACCACTCCTACTTTCTTCTGTAAATAGATCAGAAACATTAGCAAATGCTATGGGAATGAGAGGTTACGGATCAGGAGAGAAAAAAACAAGGTTTAGAAGATACTCTATGAAAAAGGAAGACTATATATTAATAATAATTTTTATATTTTTATTTACTATATGTAGTTTACTTAATTAAATTTGAATAGATAAATTAAGAGGGCATCCACTGGATACCCTCTTAATTTTTACTTTAATTTATTATTTAATTTCGCCATTTCTTCAAACCAAAAGTCATCAGTATGAGCTGTTCTTCTACAAGCTTCACGAGCAATATTTAAAATGATTTTACTAAATAATTTTAGGTTTATACTATGCAAAGAGTAGATAGCTTTTTTTGAAAAGACAAGAACTTTTGTTTCTTCTACAGGTATAGCACTGGCAATATATTTAAAAATTCCTATTAACTCTGTTTCACCAAATAATGCACCTTGATTAAACCTGGCTAACTCTACATTAACATCATCTAAAGATTTAATTATTTTAACACAACCAGTGTCAACAATATATATGTTATTAGGAGACTCTCCCTGTGTAAAGATATTTTGATCCTTTTTGAATGTAGCAATAGTTAGTAGTGGTATAAGACACTCTAATTCCCCAGCAGTTAATCCACCGAAAAGTGAAATATGATTAAGGATTGAAAATATATGTTGTTTTTCTTGATATGTTAATTCAAATTTATTCATCTTATAACTCCTAAAAACTATATTTTTTTCTTCTAAATATACAACTTTTTTAAATCTATTTATAGT
>JAGLEA010000016.1 GCA_023145315.1 Psychrilyobacter sp. | reverse complement strand
CACTCAATATAAGGTATTAAATTATATGGAGGGAAGACATGAAATTATTAAAAGAAAAAATATTAGAGGAAGGAATTGTTTTATCTGATTCTATATTAAAGGTGGATTCATTTATAAATCATCAAATAGATCCTAAATTAATGCAAGAAATAGGAAGAGAGTTTGCTATCAAATTTAAGGATATGAAGATAGACAAAGTTTTAACTATAGAAGCCTCAGGTATAGCCCCTGCTATGGTCACAGCACTAGAATTAGGAGTTCCCATGCTGTTTGCAAAGAAACATAAGCCAATTACTATGAAGGACTTCTACTTCACAAGTGTCTACTCGTTTACAAAACAAAAAACATATGACCTAACTATATCAAAGGAATATATCAAACCAGGAGAAAATGTTCTCCTAATTGATGACTTCCTATCTGCAGGAAATGCTATATTGGGATTGCAAGATCTGGTAGAGCAAGGTGGAGCAAAAGTTGTAGGAGTAGGGATAGTGATAGAAAAGGGATTTAAAGAAGGTAGAAAGAGGTTATTAGAAAAAGGATTTCATTTAGAATCATTAGCAATATTAGATAAGATGGATGGAAATAGAGTTAAATTTATAGGATAGAAAAAGTGGAGAAAATCAATTAGATTTTCTCCACTTTTATATTATGATTATTCACCAGATATAGCTAAAGAGCTAATCTTAAGTGAAGGACTACCTGTTCCTGAAAAGTCGTACTTAATATCTGAGCAAACTTCAGTAACATCTTTCAATAACTCTAAGTAGTTACCAGCAACTGTGATTAGTGCAAGTGGTCTAATAATTTTTCCATCTTCTACTAATAATCCAGATGTTTGCAGACTAAAGTTTCCATTAATAGGGTTTGCACCAGAGTGTAATCCTGCTAATTCAGTGATAATAATTCCATTTTTCATAGATGCCACAGCATTGTCAAAATTAGTATCTCCATTTTCTATATATAAGCTCGTAGTGGATACTCCTCCTCCAAATCCATTTCCTGTTGATTTAACATTGTCTTTTTTTGCAGTTTTAAGGTTATATAAATATCCTTCTAAGACACCATTTTTAATAAGTGATTTTTTCTTAGTAGCGACCCCTTCGTCATCAAAGCTACCAGCTCTTGAGTTATTAGCAATTGTAGGGTCATCAAAAATTGTGATATTCTTATTAATAATATCTTTACCTATTTTATCTTTGAGAATAGATAAACCTTTTTGTACTTGATCTGCTGAAAACATACTACTAAAAGTTGCTAACATATCTGCACTAGCATCATTTCTAAGTAAGATCTCGTATTTACCACTTTTACATGGTTTTGCTCCTAATTTAGAAGTTGCTTCTGCAACAGATGCCTTTGCCATCTCTTCTAAATTAAAATTTTCATAATTATTTGTAAGTAGAAAATCCATGGCTGTTCTAGTTTCTTCGTTTTCATTTGCAATACTTTGAACGGCAAAGACAGCACTATTAGTTTTTTTATTTAATTCTAATCCTTTAGAGTTTTTGATAGTTACAGAATCACTAGATTTTTCAAAGTAAACTTCTACTTTATCCACTCTAGGGTCTAGAGACAATGCTAATTTTTCAACATCAAAGATATCAGAAATTTCTTTTGAAACTTGTATTTCTTCTAATTCAGAGTTAAAAAGATTTTCAACTTCTAAGTATTCCTTATCTCCTTCATAGATGAAAACTTCATCTTTAGATGTTACAACAGTTGCCGAAGAGATTATAGTGTCTATGATAAAATCGATATTTGAATCATCCAAAATTTCAGTACTAATAGATCCCATTTTTTTATTAAAAATTCCTTTAACAGAAAGACGGGTACTGTCAGAGATAGAGTAGTTATCTAATTCTCCACGAAAAGCTTTTATACTTAGTGATTTTCTTTCATTAAGGTATATTTGAATATCTTCAATCCCTCTTTCTTTAGCTTTTTTAAATAATAGTTCAAAATTCATTAATTTTCCTCCTTTCTTCCGCCAACAGTTAGTTCTGAAATTCTTAAAGTTGGTTGACCTACACCAGCAGGAATACTACCAGATGAACTTCCACACATTCCAGGGGCAAGTTTCAAGTTATTACCAACCATATCAATTTTAAGTAGTGCTTCACTACCAGTTCCTACAAGAGTAGCTCCCTTTACAGGTTCTGATATCTTTCCATTACGAACAATATACCCTTCTAAAACAGCAAAGTTAAAATCTCCACTAGCAGGATTCACACTTCCACCACCTAGAGTTTTGGCATACAATCCATACTCTGTAGCAGCTATAATTTCATCAAATGTAGAAGTCCCATTATCTATATAAGTGTTACTCATACGAGATGTAGGAGAGTATTTATATGATTCTCGTCTTCCTGATCCTGTAGCTTCTTCTCCCATTCTTTTTCCATTAATTTTATCTATCATATATGAAGTTAATATTCCATCTTTTATTAATACACGCTTTTCTTGTAAATTACCCTCGTCATCATATGTAGCACTTCCCCATTCGTTAGCTATTGTACCGTCATCGATTGCAGTTACTAGTTCATTAGCGATTTTTTCACCTTTTTTATCAGCGAAAACACTCATTCCTTTAGCTACACCAGTAGCTTCTAAACTATGTCCACAAGCTTCATGAAATATAACTCCACCAAATTTATTATCCATAATAACAGGCATCTTACCGCTAGGGCACTCCTCAGCATGTAACATAGCTACTGCGATTCTAGCAGATTCTTTAGCTATTTCTTCTACATTTTCAACTTTTTTAAAGAATTCGAAACCGTAGTTTCCACCAGGAGCTGTCATTCCTGTTTGTGTATCGTGGTCATTAGAAGCAATGGCAACAACTGTAAATCTTGTTTTTATACGAGTATCCGTAATAAAAGTACCTTCACTATTAGCTACCCAAATTTTTTGACTAGAATCCATATATCTTATCTGAACTTGAGAAATTTCATCACTGTATTCACGAGCTACTTTGTTTGCTTTAACTAATAGATTTGATTTCTCTTCCATAGAAACATTTCTAGGATCGATCTCGATATGATGTGCTTCTCCTACCTTTAGCTTTTCTAATTCAAATTTAATGTTTTCAGATTCCCCTTGAAATGAAGCTGCTAAATCTTTAGCTAACTGAATAAGGTTTTCTTCATTGACATTGTTAGTGTATCCATAAACTGATTGATATCCTTTTGCTACTCTAATTCCAGCACCACGGACCTGACTATTACCTGATTTTTCTATATTATTTGACGACATAGAAATATCTAAATTATTAGTATCTTCTAAAAATAATTCTGAAAAATCTGCACTAGTAGTTAATGCCGCATCTAAAATATTTTTAATTACTTTTTTATCTAACATGTAGTTCCCCCTTGTTTAAGTAGTTTTTAGTAGTATACCGTTTTTCCTTAAAAAATACAAGGGGGTTTATTATAGAACATATTTAAAATAAAATTAATATCCTAAAAAAGTTTAAATACAATACGAAAAAGAGTAGATTAACAATAGATAAATTACAGAATATATTAAAAATCTTTTAATATATTTACTTAATAGTGATAATTATGATATAATTAGTGACAATTAGGAGATATATTAAGTAGTAAGAGGTGAGGAGATAACATTAATTCGAAAGATTGATTGTATTCTTGTCCCTTATTATTTTATATCTCCTAAAAAAAATAAAATCTTTAGGAGGAATACATGTTTAACGAAAAAAATATGGAATTAGAAATTGGTGGAAAAGTTCTTAAATTATCTACTGGAAAATTAGCAAGACAAGCAGGAGGGGCTGTATTATTAGAATGTGGTGGAACTGCATTATTAGTAACGGCAACAAGAAGTAAAGGACCTAGAAAGGGAGCAGATTTTTTCCCTTTAACAGTTGATTTCGTAGAAAAATACTATGCAGCAGGAAAAGTACC
>JAGLEA010000159.1 GCA_023145315.1 Psychrilyobacter sp. | reverse complement strand
TTTTCTTTTTCTAAATCCATACTATCTAGTAGTTGGCTTGTCATATCTCTATCTGCTACTGTTCCTGTAGATTGGATTAGTCTATCTGCTAGGGTAGATTTTCCGTGATCTATATGTGCAATTATTGAAAAGTTTCTTTTTAATTTTTGTGACACAATTACCTCCTAATAATCAACTTAATGACTATATAAAACATTATTTTTTTACATTCTATTATATGCTAAAATACATAAAAAATCAACCATTAAAAGATGAAGATAAAATAGCCTAATGAAAATTTATCTTAATTGTGTTTTAAACACTATATAATTTACAAGTTATTATGTTATTATGTATATATTGATCAATGTAGAGGGTAGAAGATGAATTTTTATCTTAGCTTTAATAGAAGAAAATGAAATAAACTGAATAAGAGGTGAAAGTATGTACGATATAGTTATAATAGGTGGAGGGATTTCAGGTGCTGTTTTAGGTAAATTTTTAAAACAAGATTACAAAGTTTTAATCCTTGAAAAAAGAAACTATGAAGATGATAAAAATAAATATATAAAGAGCTGTGGTGGGTTATTGGCTCATGAAGCCCAAGCTTCCCTCTCTAAATTAGGTTACTGCCTTCCAAAGGAAGCCTTGGTAACTCCTCAAGTATTCTATGTTAAGGTATTTGATTTAGATAATAATATAGAAAAATTTTATTATAAAAATTACATAAATTTAGATAGAGAAAATTTTGATAATTTTTTACTATCTGAAGTAAGAAAAGGTGTAGATATAAAAAAAGATGTTTTATATAAAAAATATACAGAAATAGAAAAAGGCTATAGTGTTGAATTTATAGAAAATGGTGAAGTGAAAAAAGTGGAAGCAAAAATAATAATAGGAGCAGATGGAGCAAATTCTTTGATAAGAAAAAGTCTATATAAGAAAGAATTAGATAAGCAATACCTGACTATTCAACGAATCTATAAGTTTGATAAAAAGATTTCATATCATGGAGCTATATTTGATAGTGAGATAAATGATTTTTATTCTTGGTTTATACCTAAAGAAGGTAAGCTAATTTTAGGAACAGCATTAAAAAAAGAAAAAAATGCAAAAGCTAAGCTAGATAAGCTGGAAAGAAAGATGATAGAAAAAGGATTTGATTTAAGTAATCCACTATATGATGAAGGAACTTTTATAAATAAACCTAAAATAGGAGAGTTTTATCCTGGAAAAGGAGATGTTTTATTAGTAGGAGAAGCCGCAGGTCTTATAAGTCCTAGTTCATCAGAGGGTATTAGTTTTGCTATACGATCAGGATATCTATTAGCCATGGCTTTAAATGAATCACTAACTGACTTTAGAAAACCTTATATAAAGAGTTTATTAAAAATAAGAATTTCAATATCATTAAAAAATATCAAAGCTGGACTCATGTATAATAAAGCTATAAGAAAATGGATTATTAAGTGTGGTGTATTTTCGAGTAAACAGCACTCATAACTATAAAGAAAAGGATACCAATTAAGGTATCCTTTTTCGAAGACATGAATAAAATAATTTTTATTTTTTATAAACTTTCATTAAATTTTCTGATTTCAGCTCTTATTTCATCAGCAGTGGACATAGCCATTACTCTTTCTACAAGTGCTTCACATTCTTTTTTATCCAAATTAATTATAGTTTTCTTAATTCCTAATACAGAGATAGCTGACATTGAAAATGCATCTAATCCCATACCAAATAAGATAGGTGTTGCTAATTCGTCACCAGCAAATTCACCACACATTGAGATAGATATTCCACCTTCATGTGCTCCCTCTATAGCCATTTTTATTGCAGCTAAGACACCAGGATTAAATGAATCATAAAGTGCTGATATTTTTTCATTTCCTCTATCTACAGCTAGTGTATATTGTGTTAAGTCATTTGTACCAATTGAAAAGAAATCTACTTCTTTTGCAAAATACTTTGCTCTAAAAGCAACTGCAGGAGTTTCTACCATGATTCCTAATTGAACTTTTTCATCAAAGATAACTCCTTCACTTTTAAGTTCAGCCATACAAACTTCTAATAATTCTCTTGATTTTCTAACTTCTTCAATAGAAATAATCATAGGTAACATGATCTTAACATATCCAAATCCAGAAGCTCTAAGTAAAGCTCTAAATTGAGTTTTTAATATTTCTGGTCTATCTAAACAAACTCTAAGTGCTCTCCAACCTAAGAACGGGTTCTCCTCTTCAGGAAGATCCATATAAGATAAAGCTTTATCTCCTCCAATATCCATTGTTCTAATAGTTACAGGAAGTTTTCCCATTTTTTCTACTACTTCTTTATATGCAGCAAATTGCTCATCTTCTGTTGGAAAATCAGTAGAGTTCATAAATAAAAACTCAGTTCTATATAATCCAATTCCATCAGCACCGTTGTTTAAAACACCAGCGACATCAGTAGGCCCACCAATATTTGCCCAAGCTCCTACAGTAACACCATCTTTAGAAGTTGCAGTTTTATGTAATAATTTTTTTAATTCTTCTTTATCAGCTTTATATTTAGCTTTCTTAGCTAGTGCTTTTGTGATTTCCTCTACAGTAGGATTGATAATTATCTCTCCAGTCATAGCATCGACTATCATTGTTTCACCTTTTTTAACTTCAGATAAGATAGTTTTTGTTCCTACAACAGCAGGAAGTTCTAGTGATCTTGCCATGATAGATGTATGAGCAGTTTTCCCACCGATTTGAGTAACAAATGCTACTGTATTTACAAGATCAACTTGAGCAGTATCAGATGGTGTCAAATCATTAGCAATGATAACTGTTTCTGGTGGAAGGTTTCCTAAATCAACAATTGGAGTTTTAGTAGTATTAAATAACCATCTTCTACCAATATCTCTAAGGTCTGCTTCTCTTTCTCTTAGGTAAGGATCTTCTAAGTTTGCAAGCATCTCACAGTTTTCATCTAATACTTGTTCTAATGCGTATTCAGCAGATAGTTTATCATCTTGAATAAGATCTAAAATATCATCAAAGAAATCTTCATCTTCTAACATTGTGATATGACCATCAAATATTGCTGCTTTTCCCTCTCCTAATTTATTAGCTGTCATCTCTCTGATAACTAATAATTGTTCTTTAGAAGCAGTTCTACCTTTAAGTAACTTCTCTTCCTCTGCTTTTGAATCTGCAACTTTACCTTTATTTATAACTAATTTAATCTCTTCATATAAAAATGCTTTCCCTACAACTACACCTGGAGAAGCGTCTATACCGTTAATTACTTTTCTCATTGTAAAAACCTCCGTTACTATTAAAAAAATAGAAGGAGACCTTCTATTTTTTATAATTTAATTATGATAAATTAGTCTCTTAAGTTAGCTAAAAGTTCTGTTAATTTTTCAACAGCTACATCTGCGTCACTACCATCTGCATGAACAGTAACAGTTGTTCCTTTTTTGATTCCTAAAGATAATAACTTTAGTAATGAAGTTCCTTTAACTCTTTTTCCTGATTCATTTTCGATTTCGATTTTTGAATCAAAAGTTTTTGCTAAAGTTGCAAATTCATTTCCTGGTCTTGTGTGTAATCCCGTCTCGTTAGTTACTAATACTGATTTTGAAGCCATTATTTGTTCCTCCTAAGTTATATAAATTCATTTTAATCTTATAAATTATATTATCATATCTGATCAAATATTACAATATTTAAACGATTAAAATTTAATCGCTTTTTAGTAAAATTTACTCTATGGTTTCAATGTAGCAAGAAATTCTAAATTAACATCTTCGTCATAATCAATCCCTTCAGCTTCAAATCCATTTAAATTCATGAAATATTTTTTATAAAGTTTAAAGTCACATAGTTCTTTAAAGTTATCTTCTGTTGTATCTTTGAATATTTCTATACTAGTATTTTGGATATCGCTAGCTAATTCTAAAGCATCAGGTCTCATTCTCCCATCTTCATCAAAATGAGGGTTCTCCCCATAAATCATATCCGAGAATAATCTATGTGTATGTTCCATACATGGTTCCTCTTGTCCTTTTTCTCCCATTACTTTGAATAAAATAGAAGCATAGATTGAAAAACAAGGAATAAATGCACTAGCTTTTGTTGTGATAGCTCTATTTACCGATGTATAAACATGACCATCTAATCTGTCTTTAACCAATGTATTTAGCTTCTTAGCAGTAGTTTCAAGATGTTCTTTTGCTTTACCAATAGTTCCATCTCTATATACAGCACGAGTAATGTCTCCACCTATATAAGAATATGCAATACTTTTGAATCCATTGTTACAAACTCCTTCATCTACTAGAGTATTAACCCAATGTTCCCAATCTTCTCCACCCATAACTTTGATAGTATTCTCTATCTCATCATTGTCAGCAGGTCCAACTTCTAAAAATTCTAACTCCTCTTTCTGTACATTGAGAGTATATCCACTAAAATCTTCATTGATAGGTTTGATAACTGATCTATGTAAAACACCAGTATCAGGATCTTGTCTAACACCAGAAGCAACACTATATATTAGAAGATCTATTTTACCACCAAATTCATTTTTAATATAATCGATTACATCTTTTCTCATATCATGTGAAAAAGCATCTCCAATAAAGTTTTTAGCAATAAGTCCTTCTTTTTCTGCTTCATCTTTAAACCAGATATTATTATACCAACCAGCACTTCCAACTTTCTTTACAGTTCCTTCTTTTTCAAAAGAAACTCCAATGGTATCAGATTTTCCACCACCAAATGCTAACGAAATTCTAGTTGCTAATCCATAACCAGATGACGCTCCTAAAATAAGTACTTTTTTAGCACCTTTATATTGTTTTCCACCTCTTGCTACTTTAATTTGATCTTCAATTATTTTTTTACAACCTAAAGGATGACAGTTAAGTGCCAAACTTCCCCTTACTCTTGGTTTTATTATCATGTTAAAAACACCTCCGTTTGATTATTTTAGCATATACATAATCTACTTACAAGAATTTCTCTCTCTGTCTTAATTAAATCTGAAATATAGTATATACTGTATAAATAATAAATATAAAACAAGGAATAATTAATATTTTTGGTAGATTCATAATATAGATATACAGAGAAAACTCATAAATCCTATAAAAAAAATAAAAGGAGTTGATAATATGGAATTTCATTTTCAGAAATTCATAAAAAAAATTAGGTTGCAAATAAGCCAAAGTAATAAAATAGTATTTAAAATCTTAAAGTTGATATTATTTACATTTGAAAATTATAAAAAAAGTAGGTCAGAATTATGGTCATCAGCACTAACATTTTATTCTCTATTAACTATAGTTCCAGTGATTGCTATAGCTTTTGTTATAACCCAGGGATTTGGAATTGAAAAAGCTCTTGAGGAGGGATTAGCAAAAAACTTTTTTTTACAAGGGAAGGTACTAGATCAGATTTTAAAATTTTCCCACAATACACTTAACCATACTAAAAATGGATTGATTGCTGGGACTGGAATATTATTTTTATCATGGTCTGTTATAAAGATATTTTCAGTAGTGGAAAAATCATTTAATGAAATATGGAAAGTAGAAGAATCAAGAACATTTATAAGAAAATTGACAGATTATATGTCTATCATTTTCCTGTTTCCTATAGTACTAATCATGTCTAATGGATTAACTACTATATTACAAGTCTTTATAAAAACAAATAATCCAAGTTGGGTCTATCTTTTAAATTCGATTCCCCAATTATTAACAGTAATATTTTTCACACTTATTTATCTCATAGTTCCAAATACAAAAGTTAAACTTTCATCAGCCATTTTTGCAGGTGTATTTTCTGGGATCTTATTTCACATAACTCAGTTTATCTTTGTATATATTCAACTAAAGTTATTAAATTATAATGCGATTTATGGGAGTTTTTCATTGATCCCGATATATATTATGTGGCAAAAAATCATGTGGCTTATTATATTGCTAGGAGCTCACCTTTCTTTTATCATTCAGAATTCATATAAATATGCTTATACTATTAATGAGGTAAAATTAAGTGCTTCTTCAAAACGAGATATTTCATTTCTAATTTTGTATTATCTAATTAAAAATTATGAAGAAAATGATGAATCACTAAGTACAGGTGATATAGCTTATAAATTAGGAATATCAATTGGAGTCACACAAGACATGTTAAATGTTTTGAAAAAATTAAAATTTATAGTAGAAATAGTTAATTCTACAGAGAATAGGCAATATAAACTCTCTCGAAATGTCAATGAAATGACACTAGGGTGTGTTATTACAGACCTTTCTAGTCTAGGGTATTCTGAAAAATTTAACGATGAATCAAAGAAAATCTTAGAGCAATTAGAAGTGAAAAGAAGTAACCATGAACTTGATATTTTGATTAAAGATATTATAGTAGAAGAATCTAAAGTAACAGGAAAAGACACCCATATTAGCTAAAAGAAAAGAAACTATCCATAATTATTATTGGATAGTTTCTTTTTTGTATATATTTTATATTTCTTCGGCGAATATATTATCTATAGTTTTCAAACCATCGATAGCAGCACTAGTAATACCACCTGCATATCCAGCTCCCTCTCCTATTGGATAAAGGCCCTTTATATTTACTGATTCTCCAAATTCATCTCTTGTGATTTTTACAGGTGAAGAAGTTCTAGTCTCAGGCCCAATAAGAAGAGCTTCAGGTGTTATGAATCCATTCATTCCTCTCCATTTTTTGAAAGCTAAATTAAAGTTTCTAGTAATAACTTC
>JAGLEA010000158.1 GCA_023145315.1 Psychrilyobacter sp. | reverse complement strand
ATGAGAAAAAAAATAATTATAGGTTTTTTTATTATAGGAACACTAACCTTTAGTGAGAATAAGTTTGGAACTGATGTCCAAGAAAATGAAAAAATCCTAGTTAAGATGAGATTAGAAAATAATCAACTGAAAGAAGATGTTAATACTTTAAAAGAGGAACTTATAGAGTTAAAAAATGGTCTTATTAAGGTAATTAAATATGAAGATCAAGGAATTATTATAACAAGAAAACCTGATTTATTTATTGTAGATATGAAAAGTGAAAATTATAAAAGTGACAAATATATTGAATTTTTTGATAGTTTAATAGAGGTTATGAAATATGATGTAGATACCCCTGTTACTATCACAGGGTCAAAAATAAATGTAGAGTATATTTCTACATATTTCATAAATAATGGAGTAGACGAAGACCACTTGTTATTAGAAGAAACGGATGATAAAACAGAAGAACAATTAGATGAAATTAAAATAACATTCAAACAAAAAATAGTTGTTGAATAAATAAAAAAAATTAGAGGAGGAGGGATTCTCTTCTTTTTACTATAATGATAAGGGAAATATAAAATATTTAATCACAGTGTATTTACTATATATGGAGGGACTATGAAAAAAACATTACTAGGAATATTAGTAATTATGGCATTGAGTGGCTGTACAAATGCGACAAAGGAACAGACTCTAAAAAACTCTGACGATCTCAAATTATTAGAAGCTAGAGTTGCTACTCAAGATAAAGAATATAAAAAATTAAAATTAGAGAGTGAAGATATGACAAAAGAGATTCACGAACTAAATAAGAGAATTAATAATATAAATAAGTAGGAGGCAGTATGAAAAAAGTATTATTTTGTACATTTGCAATATTATATTTTAGTAGCTGCTATAGTGTTGAAAAAAGTATAAATCCATTAAAAACAAAAATTCAGGTTTTAGAAGAAAAATATGAAGCTAACATTATTTTGTTAGAAGAGATAAAGAAAAATAATGTTGAGATGAAATATTTAATAAAAACAACTGAAAAAGACTTAGATATCGTAGTAGAAGAAAAAAAATTAAAAAAGGTTTTACAGGGAACAAATACCACTATAAGGCGAGATAGAAATAAATTTTACTTAGTTTTACAAGGTGACACAACTTTTCGTGGTGGAAGTCTAAATAAAAACATTCTGAAAACATTAGATTCAATTGCAAAATCTATAAAGTTATATCCCGAAACAAAGGTAAAGATAATAGGTCACACAGATAATATAGGATCTGAAAGTCATAATAAAAAACTTTCTGAAAATAGAGCAAATATAATAAAAAATTATTTAGTAAAATCAGGAGTTGTGAAAAAGTCCGTAGAAACTGTGGGGATGGGTAGTCTAGAGCCTATCGATGACAATGAATTAAAAGACGGTAGAACTATAAATAGAAGAGTAGAAATAATAATTAAATATTAAAGAAAAAGAGAAACTATTTTATTATAGTTTCTCTTTTTAGTTGGTTTTATAATTCTTTACTTAGCTTCCACCTATCGTGAAACCACATCCATTGTTCAGGATGTTCTCTAATAGCGTCTTCTATTAGGTATATAAGGTTTTGAGTATTGACTTTAACATCTTCTTTTAAATTACCAGTTTCAATTAAATCAATTCTTTTAATAAGTTTAACGGTATTAGTATTGTCTTTATTTAGTATTGAGTATCCAAAAATAAGAGGAACATTAAATTTTAGAGCAAAATGGACAGCTCCAGTAGGAGATACTGTATCTCTACCAAAGAAGTTAACGGTAGTTCCTTTATCTCTATGATCTGAAAATAATGCTAAAATTTCTTTATTTTTAATAACTTTTAGGAGTTCACGAGGAGTACTCTTTGACTTTTTTATCATGTTAAAATTAAGTTGACTTCTATTTTTTGTAATATAAGCATCTATATATGGATTTCTCTGAGCTTTAACTACATCAGAAAGTCTGTATTTTTCAGTTATTTTTAGAGATGCTTCTAAGTTACCCATGTGCATCGTAGCTATAATAACACCTTTTTCCTCTGCTACAGCATCATCTAAAACATGATAATTTTCTACATTTACTTTTGTTTCATCAAAGATAAAATCCATAATCCAAAGAGATGATAGATAAGCTTTTGTAAGTACTTTATAATTTTCTTTTGCAAGAATAACTCTCTCTTTATCTGATTTATCTGGAAATGCTAGTTTTAAGTTTGCTAATGCAATCATTCTTCTTTTTTTTATAAGATAATAACCTATAATACCTAATTTTTCTGCAAATTTATATCTGATTTTTTCTGGAAAAAGCATAATAAACTTTATAAATATCAGCACAAAAATATATTCTATTTTATGTTTCATTTTATTCCTCCTAATATAGTTAAACTTTTCTTTAGTTTACCATAATTATTATTATGGTGCAATTTTACTGGACTATTAATTTGTTATATCTTATAATGTAAGCAGTATTATTGTATAATTAGAAAAATAAGTAATATAAAATTTAATGGAGCTAAAATTATGAAAAAAAACAAAAAACTTATAATAATAAGTTTTCTAGTGATATTTGCTATTATTCCAATACCAGTTCCAAATCAAGCTAAAACAAAAATTACGAATAGTATAGAACAGATTATAGGAAGAGAGATCTCCTTAGGAAGTATAAAATATAATATATTAAGGAATATTATATATCTTGATGATTTTAAAATATATGAAAAAGATGAGGAAACTACTTTTGTTAGTTTTGATTCTTTTGATATGAATATAGAACTCTTACCACTAATATTAGGAAAACTAAAGCTAACTGACATAACTTTAAAAAATCCAAATATAAGTTTAGAATATGAAAAAGATATTGCTAACTATGTGGACATTTTGAGTAATATAAGTAAATATAATAACAAAAATGAAAGTGTTGATATTACTGTAGAAGATAAGAAACCTTTTATTAAATCTTTTGAAATAAAAAAAATTAATGTTGAGCATATAACTTTTAAGTATAAAGATAAAGTAGTAGAAGGTCAAAATATATTTACAGTAGTAGTCCCACAGATATCATATTCAGACGCTAAGATTACTTTAATAGCAAAAGCAATATTTTCAGAAACCGGAAGTATAAAGGTAAATTTTGAATATTCACCTGAATCAGGAAACTTCAATTCAGAAGTACGATTAGATAAATTAGAGTTAGATGATAAGCTTTATTTTATTAGAAGTGTAGACAAGATAAAAGAGCTAAAAGGTACACTGAATAGTGATATTAGAATTACTGGAAACTTAAAAGAAAAAGAGTTTGTAGGTAATGGTGGATTAGATATCAGTGATTTTATGGTAGTTTCTGAAGAACACGGGGAACTTGTAGGAGTCAAAAAGTTAGAAATAAAAATTAATAATATAGAGCCTCTAAAAAATGTTTATTTATTTGATAATATTTATATTGATAATGGTGACTATTATTTAGATAATGTTAGCACTTATATTAATTCGTTTTCTAATAAAGAGGAAATAGAAAAAACAATAAAAAAAGATATAAAAAAGGCTAAATCTCAAAAGATTATAAAAAATGATTTTTTAAAACTGAATATCCCAAAAATTACTATAAAAGATGTAAAGCTATATAGTGGGAAAAATGATTTTTTTCTAAGTTTAGAAGGAAAGAATATAGGAAATAAAAAAGGTGATTCCACTATAAATCTACATACTAAAATAAATGGTAATGAGTCTACAACTTTAAATTTAGAGCTAAAAAAGCAGCGTGATATATCAAATAAGAATGATCTTAAATTTATTAGTGGAAATATCGACTTAAACAAACTTTCACTATCAATTTTAAATCCTTTTTTTGAAGAAAGTGGGTCACAATTAGGTGGATATTTGAACTTAAATTCAAAAATTAACACCTCAAATGGAAATATTATAACAGAAAATTATCTAGAGGTAATAGATTTAGTCATTGATGAGAAGAAGTCTAACTTCAAGACTGAGATGATTAAAAGTAAAAACAAATTAATACTTTTAGACAATGATTTTAAGTTGTCAGGGACTATAGATGTCGGAAAGTTAACGTTTAATTCTGTTGGTCTTAATACTAAATTACCACTTGCACATGTAGACATAATAAAAATCACCAAAGAGGATATAGAATTGGGGAACACTGAATTTAAAGGGCCTGAAGTATCACTCGAAATGACAAAGGATAAGAAAAAATCACCTTCTACAGTAGATGAAAAAACACCATCAGATTATATTTTCTTATTTTT
>JAGLEA010000157.1 GCA_023145315.1 Psychrilyobacter sp. | reverse complement strand
ACTAAAAAAATATCTAGAGATAGCAAGGTCACTCAATATAGATGTGTTAGTGGAGTCTCATACTAGGGAAGAGGTGGAAAGAGCACTAAAATTAGATGTTAAGATATTTGGGATTAATAATAGAAATTTAAAAACATTTAGTGTAGATCTAAATACAACTTTAGAATTAGGAAAACTAATACCAAATGATAGAGTCCTAGTATCAGAAAGTGGAATAGTCGATGAGAGTGATATAAAAAAATTAAAAGAAGCTAATATCGATGCAATCTTAGTAGGAGAAACATTTATGAGAAGTGATGATATGAATGGATTAGCTAAAAAATTAAAAAAATCATATATCTAAAAAGGGGAAAATTATGGTAAAGATAAAAATATGTGGACTTAGGAGTAAGAGAGATATAGAGATTGTAAATAGGTATAAGCCAGACTATATAGGTTTTATATTTGCCCCAAGTAAGAGGATGATAACCAAAGAAGAGGGAAAAGAGTTTATAGAATTACTAGATAAAGATATAAAAAGTGTAGGAGTTTTTGTAAATGAAAAATTTGAAAAAGTTATAGAAATTGCAGAATACTGTAACTTAGATATAGTTCAGCTACACGGTGAAGAAAGTGTAGAGTACTTAAAAAAAATAGATAAAAAATATGAAGTTTGGAAGGCTTTTTCAGTAAAATCTAATGAAAAAAAGCTAAAAAACAAATTAGAAGAATACAGAGAAGTTAGTGATTTGTTTCTATTAGATGCTTACAGCAAGGATGCACGTGGTGGAACAGGTGAAACTTTTGATTGGGAGTTAATAGAGGGTATAAGTAAAAAAAATAGAGTGGCTCTAGCAGGTGGAATAAAAGCAACAAATATAGAAAAAGCAGTAGACCAAGTGCAACCTGAAATTATCGATATTAGTTCAGGTGTAGAAGTAGAAGGGATAAAAGATGAAAAAAAAATAAGTGAAATTATGAAAAAAATAAAATTTTTAAATAAAGGAGAAATATAATTATGGATAGAAAATTTGGAAAGTTTGGTGGGCAATATGTAGCAGAAACTATGATGAATCCTCTTTTAGAGTTAGAAAAAGCCTATGAAGAGGCAAAAAAAGATGAAGAATTTTTGAAAGAGTATAGATACTATCTAAAAGAATATGTTGGACGTGAAACACCGTTATTTTTTGCAGAAAGGCTAACTAAAAAACTAGGTGGAGCTAAGATATATCTTAAAAGAGAGGATCTTAATCATACAGGAGCTCACAAGATTAATAATGTTTTAGGGCAAATATTACTAGCAAAGAGAATGGGGAAAACTAAGGTTATAGCAGAGACAGGTGCAGGACAACATGGAGTAGCCACAGCCACAGCTGCAGCACTATTCGGAATGGAATGTGAAGTATTCATGGGATTAGAAGATATGGAAAGACAACAAATAAATGTTTTTAGGATGGAATTATTAGGAGCTAAAGTGACTTCTGTTACATCTGGAACTTCTACACTAAAAGATGCTACAAATGAAGCAATCAGAACATGGATAGAGAGAATTGAGGATACATTCTATATAATAGGATCAGTGGTAGGGCCTCATCCATATCCAACAATGGTAAGGGATTTTCAAAAGATCATAGGGGAAGAAACAAAAAGACAAATATTAGAAAAAGAAAATAAACTACCTGATGCAATTATAGCTTGTGTAGGTGGAGGATCGAATGCCATGGGAATGTTTTATGATTTTATAGGTGATGAAGATGTAAAATTATATGGAATAGAAGCAGCAGGTTACGGGATAAGTAGTGGTAAACATGCAGCAGCATTTAGTGGAGAAGTAGGAGTGATCCACGGGATGAAAACATATATGCTTTGTGACGATGATGGTAATATCACACCAGCCCACTCTATATCAGCAGGATTGGACTACCCAGGTGTAGGACCTGAACATGCTCACCTATTTGATATTGGTAGGGTGAACTATGATTCAGTAACTGATGAAGAAGCTCTAGAAGGGTTTAAAATACTTTGTTTAGAAGAGGGAATAATGCCAGCATTAGAGAGTTCACATGCTATAGCTTTTGCTACAAAAATAGCTCCTACAATGAATAGTGATGAAATACTAGTAATAAACGTATCAGGTCGTGGGGATAAAGATATCCATACTGTGGCAGAATACTTAAAAGGGAGGAAGTAAAATTATGAATAGAATAACTAAAAAATTTAAGGAATTAGGAGAAACCAAAGCTCTAATAACATATATAACAGCAGGAGATCCTAGTTTAGAAAAAACCGAAGAGCTAGTATATGCCATGGAAAAAGGTGGAGCAAATATAGTAGAATTAGGAATTCCATACTCTGATCCTATTGCTGATGGGCCTGTGATCCAAGCAGCAGATGAAAGGTCTTTAGAAAATGGTACAACTATAGAAAAAATATTCAATACAGTAGAAAAAATAAGGGAAAATACAGAGATACCACTAGTATTTTTAGTGTACTTTAACACTATATTTAAGTTTGGAACAGAGAAATTTATTAAGAGATGTAAGAGTAGTGGAGTAGATGGACTAATAATACCTGATCTACCCTTAGAGGAGAGAAATGAAATATCAGAATTTTTAGTAGACGATAGCGTAGCTCTAATACCTCTAGTAGCCCCTAATTCAAAGGGAAGGTTAGGGAAAATTGTAGAAGGTGGAGATGGATTTGTTTATTGTATCTCATCTTTTGGAGTTACAGGAGTGAGAGATTCATTTGATGTAGATTTGAAAAGTTTTTTAAGTGATGTAAGAAAAGCTACAAATCTGCCTTTAGCAGTAGGATTCGGAATCTCTAATAAAGAAGATGTACAAGATATCCACAAGGTAGCAGATGGTGCAATAGTAGGATCTGCCATTGTAAAGTTAGTCCATGAAACTAATGGAAACTTGAAAATTATAGGGGAGAAAGTAAGAGAATTAAGAGGGGTGGATAAAAAAATAAGGGCTTAGAATTGTCTTAAAAAATGAGTTGACAAAATTAATTAGAAGTGATAACATATTAATATAAATTAGATGGGGAGGTAGACAAATGGGAATGAATAGCTTTTATTATTGGTATGAATTGAAAAGCAACCAAATTTCATAACCACAGGTTTATCAAAACTTTAAATTATCAAAAAAATTAATTTTTTAATGCAGACCTATATTTTAAATATAGGTTTTTTTATTAGAGAAAAGTAAACCTGTTCTGTAACTAGAATAGGTTTTTTTTTTGAAAAAAGTGTATAATCAGATATTAAAAATAAGTATAAAGGGAGAAGAATATGATAATTAAAATGAAAAAAGGAACAACGAAGGAAGAAATAGCTCATATGACAAAAATATTTACAAAATTAGAAATGGAAGTAATAGATGCAAGTGGGAAAGAATATGGGGTATTTGGAATAATTGGTGACACATCAAAATTAAGTCAAAGAGATGTAGAAGCAATAGAAGGGGTAGAGAGTGTGACAAGAATACAAGAACCATTTAAAAAAGCTAATAGAAAGATGCAAGAAGAGTGCACAATAGTAGATGTAAAGGGGATTAAAATCGGTGGAGATAATTTTACAATAATGGCGGGACCTTGTTCTGTAGAATCTAGAGATCAAATATTAGAAGTAGCTAACAG
>JAGLEA010000156.1 GCA_023145315.1 Psychrilyobacter sp. | reverse complement strand
ATGTACCTGGATGGGATACTCATGGATTACCTATAGAATTTAAGGTAGCAGAAGAGTTAGGCGATAAAATAAAAGGTATGCACCCTCTAAAAATCAGAGAAAAGTGTACGAAATATGCAAATAAATGGGTTAATAAGCAAAAAGAAGGATTCAAAAGACTGGGAATATTAGGAGAATGGGACAAACCATATTTAACTTTAAACCCTGAATATGAAGCAGAACAATTAGAAGTTTTTAAAGAATTATATGAAAATGGATATGTATTTAAAGGTTTAAAACCTATTCACTGGTCTCCTGTAAGTAAAACAGCTTTGGCAGAAGCAGAGATAGAGTATCATAATCATAAATCTCCTACAATGTTCTTGAAGATGGAAGCTAACGCTGATGCTCTAGAAGTGCTAGGTGTAGAAGAAGCTTCATTTGTAATTTGGACAACAACTCCTTGGACAATCCCAGCTAATATGGCAATTTGTTTAAATGAGAAATTTGATTATGCTGTATATAAAACTTCTAAAGGAAACTTAGTGTTGGCAGAAGGTCTTGCAGAGAGTTCATTTGCAACAATGGGAATAGAAAATCCTGAATTAATTAAAAAGTTTAAAGGATCTGAATTAGAAAAACTTACATACAAACATCCCTTCTTAGATAGAACTGGATTAATAATATTAGGAGATCACGTAACTTTAGAAGCTGGTACTGGTTGTGTACATACAGCTCCAGGACATGGTCAAGATGACTATGTAGTATCTACAAGATATGGAATTGAAGTTATTTGTCCTGTAGATCAAGACGGACATATGACTGATGAAGCAGGAGAAATGGTTTCTGGAATGTTCTATGCAAAAGCAAATAAAGTGATATTAGCTCATACAGAAGAAACAGGACATCTGTTACACACAGAGGTAATAGAGCATTCTTATCCACATGATTGGAGAAGTAAAACACCTGTAATATTTAGAGCAACAGAGCAATGGTTTGTAAAAATAGAAGGATCTGACATTAGAGAAAAAGCTTTAAAATCATTAGAAGATGTGGAATTCTTGCCAGCATGGGGTAGAAATAGATTAACTACTATGATGGAAAATAGACCTGACTGGTGTATCTCTAGACAAAGAACATGGGGAGTACATATTCCTATCTTCTATAACAATAAAACAGGACAAGAAATATTTAATAGTGAGATAGCTGATAAGGTAATAGCCTTAGTAAAAATAGAGGGATCGGCAGCATGGGTTAAATATTCAGCTGAAGAACTTATCGGTGAAGAGTTATTAGAAAAATATAATTTAAAAGATGTAGAACTAAGAAAAGAAACAAATATTATGGATGTTTGGTTTGATTCTGGTGTTTCACATAGAAGTGTATTATCTACTAGAGATAACCTTAGAAGACCTGCAGATCTTTATTTAGAAGGATCAGATCAACATAGAGGATGGTTTCAAACATCTCTATTAACATCTATAGGTTCCACAGGAGATGCACCTTATAAGACTATATTAACTCATGGATTTGTAAATGATAAAGATGGGAAAAAGATGTCTAAATCAGTAGGAAATACAGTTGATCCAATGGATATTATAAATACATATGGTGCTGATATACTAAGATTATGGTGTGCATCAGTAGACTATAGTGATGATGTAAGAATATCTGATAATGCAATAAAGCAAGCATCGGAATCTTATAGAAGAGTTAGAAATACAGCAAGATATATCTTGGGAAATATTAATGATTTTAATCCTGAAACAAATAGGGTAGATTATAAAGACTTAGTAGAAATTGATAGATGGGCTCTTCATAGGCTAGAAACATTAAAAACAAATGTTACAGCTAATTATGAGAAGTATGAATTTTATAATATATTTAATGATATTCATTATTTTGCTGGAATTGAGATGTCTGCATTCTATTTAGATATTATTAAAGACAGATTATATGTAGAAAAAACTGATTCATTAGCACGAAGATCAGCTCAAACTGCAATGTATGAAATATTAGTAACGATCACAAAGATGATAGCACCAGTATTATCATTTACTGCAGAAGAGATATGGACTAAACTACCAGAAGCTGCAAAAGATGCAGAATCTATATTATTAACTTCTTGGTATGATGCTAATTCAGAGTGGATAGATGAAAAATTAGGTTCAAAGTGGGATGAAATAATAAAACTAAGAAAAGAAGCTAATAAAGTATTAGAAAAAGCTAGACAAGGTGAAGATAGAATAATAGGGAACTCTCTAGATGCAAAACTAGAATTACATATTACAAATGATGAGATAAAAACTTTTGTTACTTCTAATATTGAACTTTTAGAAAGTGTATTTATGGTTTCAGAATTTGAAGTAGTAGAAACTTTAGGAGAAGGATTTATAAATTCTGAGGAATTAGAAGGTGTATCTATAAAAGTTACTCACGCTGCTGGAGAAAAATGTGAAAGATGTTGGAAATATTCAACTGAACTAGGAACAGATCCAGAGTATGATGATATTTGTCCAAGATGTACAACAGTAGTTACAAAATAATCATTTAACCTCCTCTTAATCATGGTTTCTTCTAAATTTAGGAGAAACCAAATGGAGGTTTTTTATTAAATTTGGAGGATAAGTGAAAATAATAATTTTAATTTTAACTCTTTTAGGTATTGATCAATGGACTAAACATTTAGT
>JAGLEA010000155.1 GCA_023145315.1 Psychrilyobacter sp. | reverse complement strand
CAGTATTTACAGTTGTATTTTGAAGTTCAACTGTAAATCTTTTAATATAGCTTTTAAAATTCAATTCTTTAGATAATTCTACTAATTTTTTCAAATCTTTTTTATATTTCATCTCTTCAAGGTTAAATTCTACTTCTAAATCTGTTTTTATTATTGCAAGCTCTCTACTCAAAAAAGCTAGTTCTTTATCCTCTTCAATGTTTTTTATTAATCCTTTCCCAATTCCTGCCATCTCACTTAATTTGTCTATATTTTCATATATTCCTTCTAAATTTCCATATTTATCCAGCATGGGAATAGCTTTTTTAGGACCAACTTTTCTAACACCAGGTATTCCATCACTACTATCACCTATTAGCCCAAATAGATCTGGGATTAACTTAGGAACTACTCCTAATTGAGCTACTACATCTTCATCAGTACGAAGTATTCCAAACCTGCTTTTCCCGTCTCCCTTTCCAAGTAGTGCCATATTTATATTTTCATCTAAAACCTGAGAAAGGTCTTTGTCGCCTGTTACTATATAAGTTTCAATGTTTTCTTTAGATAGTTCTTTTGCATAAGTTCCTAAGACATCATCTGCTTCATGCCCCTCTACCCTTACTTTTTTTATTCCAAAAATATCAAGAAGCTCTTCTATTCTTTTGATTTGTACTGCAAGGTCATCAGGCATTGGTTTTCTGTCAGCTTTATATTTATCATAGGCCTTTGTTCTTTCTAAAGTTTTTCTACTTACATCAAAAGCACCGATAATATATTCAGGATCAAATTCTTTCAAAACTCCTAAAAGAGTATTTAAGAATCCAAAAGTTGCTCCAGTAGGCTCAGTTTGTGTTCTTAAATTTAGGTGAGCATAAAAAGATCTATACATAATAGCACTTACATCTAGTAAAACCGCTTTCTTTTTTAATTGTTTCATAA
Organism: Psychrilyobacter sp.; assembly: GCA_023145315.1. Taxonomy (GTDB): domain Bacteria; phylum Fusobacteriota; class Fusobacteriia; order Fusobacteriales; family Fusobacteriaceae; genus Psychrilyobacter. The sequence goes on along the minus strand of JAGLEA010000155.1, from coordinate 5,409 downwards.
AAACTCCTTTAAACAAATTTTATTTACTAACATTATATCATAATTTTATTTATTATATATATTTGTTTCTAAACTAATTATTCATATATCACAATTATCGGACTTGAAAATACCTTTATTTTAATACTCTACTCCACTAGAAAAATAATTAAAGAAATTTATAAAAAATACTTGATTTTTCTATTAAATTGGTATATAAATAGAGTATGAATACATTTTACAAATGTTTTGTATCATTATAAAACAAATTAAAAGGGGGAAACAAAATGAACAAATTTGATTACATGGAAAAATTCGGACACGAGCAATTAGTATTTTTTCACGATAAAGCTACAGGATTAAAAGGAATTACTGGAATCCATGATACTACATTAGGACCTGCATTAGGAGGAACTAGATTATGGAACTATGCTACTGAAGAAGAAGCTATTGAAGATGTTCTTAGATTAAGTAGAGGAATGACTTATAAAGCTGCTTGTGCAGGACTTAACCTTGGTGGAGGAAAAACTGTTCTTATTGGAGATCCTAAAAAAGTTAAATCTGAAGCTTACTTCAGAGGGTTAGGAAGATTTGTACAATCATTAAATGGAAGATACATCACTGCTGAAGATGTAAATACTTCTACTCAAGACATGATCTATATCTCAATGGAAACTGACCATGTTACTGGATTACCTGGAAAATCTGGAAACCCTTCACCAGTTACAGCATGGGGAGTTTTTGCAGGATTAAAGGCTACACTTAAAGAAACTTTTGGAACTGACTCAGTTACTGACAGAACATTTGCTGTTCAAGGTGCAGGACAAACTGGTTACTTCTTAACAAAATATCTTTTAGGATATGATTTCTTAACTGATACATATGCAAAAGAAAAAGCTAAAAAAATCTACTTTACTGAAGTAAACGAAGATCATATTGCTAGAATGAAAGCTGAACATCCAGAAGTAGAATTTGTTGTACCTAACGATATCTACGGGCTAGATGTAGATGTATTTGTTCCATGTGCACTTGGAGGAGTTATCAACGACGAAACTATTCCTCAATTCAAATGTAAAGCAATTGCTGGATCATCTAACAATGTTTTAAAAGAAGATAGACATGCAGATGTTTTAGTAGAAAAAGGAATCAACTATGCTCCTGACTATGTTATCAATGCTGCTGGATTAATCAATGTTTACCATGAAATCCATGGATACAAGAGAGATGCTGCACTTAGCGACTCAGAATTAATCTATGATAGAATTTTAGACATCTACAGAATTGCTAAGGAGCAAGGTATCTCAACTCATACTGCCGCTTCTCACTATGCTGAAGAAAGAATGGAAGCTATGAAAAACATTGGTAGAACTTTTATCAAGAGATAATTAAAAATTTATATTTAAAAAGGAGGCTTATGCCTCCTTTTATTTTTTCCTATTTTCTTTCTTCAGTTCTTGATTTTATCTTTTTATTGTACTTTTTTGCATATATGGTATTTGTATTTATAACATCTTTTTCACCATCATAGATCTCTTTTATTAATTTTTCTCCTAATAATTCTTCTATATTTCCAAGTAATCTTCTATCTTTTGGATCAACAAATAAATATGTTTCTCCCTCTTCCCCAGCTCTAGCCGTTCTACCAATACGATGGATATAAGTTTCTGCTTTCTCTGGTATATCTAAATTAAATATATGAGTAACTCCTGTAATATCAAGTCCACGAGATGCCACATCTGTCGCTACTAGATACTGTATCTCACCTTTTTTAAAAGATTTTATTATCTTTTCACGCTTTACTTGGGGAACATCACTATGTAACTTCTGGACATTATACCCTTTCTCTTCTAATCGTCCTTCTACTTTATCTACACGAGCCTTTGTCCTGCAAAATATAATTGCCATGTAAGGATTCGTTTTATTTAGCATGGTAGCTAATGCATCTACTTTCCATCTATCAGTAGTTTCTACAAGGTATTTTTTCATTTTATCATCATTTTTTTCTGTTGCTACACTAATAACTAATGGATCTTTTGTTATTTTATATGCTACTTTTTTTACTGGACTACCAAGAGTAGCTGTAAAACATAAAGTTTGTCTTTTTTTGTTTGCATCTTTTAGTATTGACTCCACTTCTTTTTGGAATCCCATTAATAAAATTTGATCAACTTCATCTAACACTAGTGTCTTTAATAAATTTAGTTGGATAAGTCCTTTTTTCATAAAATCGGCTAAACGTCCTGGTGTCGCTACTATAAGGTCTAGCGATCCTTTGGCATCTTCTAATTGCTTAGAGTAATCACGACCACCATATATTGCCATTGTATTTAGGTTATTACAGTTTATTTTACCTATCTCCTCGTATATTTGGATAGCAAGTTCACGAGTAGGAGTTATGATTAAGCCTTGAATACCATTTTTTGTTGGTTTCATATTATTCATCATTGGTAGTAGGAAAGCCAAAGTTTTACCAGTTCCTGTAGGAGCTTCTGCAATTATATCTTTATTATTTATGATATGTTCTACACACATCTCCTGAATAGCAGTAGGAGTTTTAATCCCTTGTTTTTTTAATACTTCTAAAAATTCCTTTTTAATTCCTAATTCTTTAAATGTATACAAGTCTTCACCTCTTTAATAAAGTTCCTCTTTATAAATATCCACATAGGTTAGATATAATCTTAAATCTAACTCTACTTGACCACAACTTTCTTCCATAGATTGACACAATCTATAAAATGCCTTATCATGTCCTTTTTCTTTTAAGTGTGCTAATTCATGAACAACAATATGTTCTAAAAATTCTATTGGCATCTTTTTAAACTTAGATGCTATCTTAATTTCGTTTTTTACTTTTATTTTTTTTCCTTGTTTCCTAGGCATATAGGTATGTAGTCCTAAAGCTTGATTTTCAAGGATTATTTTACCGTCATATGACACTTTTGATAGTGGTTGGCTCTTTCGTAAGTATCTATTCTTAATATCCATAGTATATTCATAGAGTTGCTTATCAGTGTCTATTCTATGTCTTTGTGAATACTTATTTTTAATATCATCTCCTAATTTTTCTTCTTGTATTAGTTGTTCTACTTGACTTAGAATATCTTTTGAATATCCATTTAAATATTTAAATTCCATACCTTTCCTTCATTAAATTTATTTATTCAATAGCTCCTTTACTAGAATTACCCCTATACCTAGAAATATCTCGAAATCTGCTATATTAAACACTGGCCATTTCTTGATATTAAAATATATAAAATCTATGACATATCCTTTTTGTAACCGAGACACTAAATTTCCTAAACCACCAGAAATTATTAGTGAATACCAAAGAAAATTATCTAAATCAGTAGACAGTATATAACCTAAGTAGATAAATAAGAAAAAATTCATAGTATAAATTAGATTTTTTCTATTTGATAATTTATTAAATGCAATTCCATAATTTTTTGTAAATAATATTTGAATCTTACTATTAAATATTTTATTATTATTATCTTTATTTTTCTCAGCCCATTTTTTTGTGAAAAAATCTAGTGCAAAAAACATAATTACAACTAGTAAGCTAAAAAAGTATCTTATATCCAAAATAAACTCCTACTTACTCTTTAATTTATAGCTATCATACTTGTCAAACTTGTTATAGCTAATTGTATCAATTAGTTTTTTAGTATAAACTTCTCTCTGCTCACTGTAATTAATTAATTCTTTTGATAATGTCTTGTAGTTAGTTGTTATTTGCAGTTTTGCTCTAAACCCTGAATAAGCTTTTTGTCTAGCAAGTAGATGCATATAATCCTCTATAGAACCTTTCAAAGTTGGATATTTTTTTAGATATATCTGTCTATCTCCCCTTTTTGCCCCAGATTTTATCCTTGATTCGTTTGGATCAATAGACCAAACGCCAAAGACATTGTTTGCAGCTTTAAACATTCTTGATGTTCCCCAAGCTGATTCAATAGAAGATTGAGCTAATAATATTGATATTGGAGCAGGTTTCATCTTTTTATATAGTGTAGTTATGTTCTTATCTTCTACCCTGTATTTTTTATATAAGTCATCCAAAAACTTTTGGTTTTTCTTTATCTTTCCACTACTCATTCCCTTTACTTTAGCCCTTTCAACCTCTATTTCTTCTATAACGATTAGTGCTGTAGGAACCATCATCCCTATAAATGCTTTCTTTTTAGCTGGTATATGAAATTCACTTAGGTCCACTTTCCCCATATCATATATTACCCTTTCAACATTTAATTTATCATCCATAGGTAATACATCTTTTGAACTATTTATTACTATTTTTCTGTAATTTGTTTTACCTTGAATATCGACTACAACTGCTAATAGCGCTATTATTACTAGTATAATCCTTACTTTATTTTTATTTTTCATTATTAACTCCCTTTTTTAATTTAAAATACACCTTTATGTAGGTTATATGGAACATATTCTCCAATACCTGTTTCAATACTTTTTAAAACTCTCTCCATCTCGAATTTATTTTCTGTAATAAAGTCAAGCCTTACCTCAGCAAGTCCTAAGTCTTTTAATTTATCGATTCTAGAGATTACATTCATAGGTTCTTCTAAAAATATTTGGCTGTTTCCTAACTTATTTTTATAAACTTTAAAATTATCACCATTTTCATTTGTTAGTATCTTTCCATCTATGTCTAAATTCTCTATATACATCCCTGTAAGATGACCATAGACCATCATTCCACACTTGCTTAGCTCTAGTGTGCTCAAGTAGTCTAAATCAAACTCAGGAGATAGATAGATAACTCCTACATTTTTCATTTTTGCGAACTCTTCGATACTTCTACTATTAGCTATATTAAAGTTGTAGTCTACAGATACTGCATCATTTTCATTTTGTATAAGTTGATAAAGGTTCGAAGCTAATCTTGATTTAATATCAATTCTATCTATATTCCCCTCTTTTGCTACTTCAGGTCCTCTATAATAGATTTTTTTTATTCCAAATTCTTTCGCTACTATGAATTGCTCTTTATTCACAACAGATACTGCTACAGTTGTCCTATAATCTGTCTTGCTTATACTTGCTTTAGGTGTAAATTTTAGGAGTTCATGACTTTCTAAAACTTTTCTTGTTGTACTCAAATAATTCTCTTCAAATTTTTCAATCGCTTGTCTTTTTAAATCTTTTAGAGTTTTAAGTGATACAAAAGCTTTTCCATCATATTCTATATCTAATTTTGCTAGTTTGAGAGTCGAATTTCCCATCTCTCCTAATTTTTCATAAATAGTATCATTCTCTAGTGGTCTCTTTTGAGCTTCCTCTAATATATCTCCTACAATTTTATATTTAGCACCATTAGTATAGATTTCAAAACTAATCTCTTCTCCTACAAACGCTCTAAATTTACCACTAATACTCATCTTTCCCTTTGTTGTCTTAAGAGAT
>JAGLEA010000154.1 GCA_023145315.1 Psychrilyobacter sp. | reverse complement strand
CTTATTAAGTTAAGCCTTTTAGCACTTTTTACTTTTTTACCCATGATAATTATTTGGTTTACATACTCACCTTTTAAAATATTCATATCCTTATCTAAATAAGTTATTCCATCCCCTAAAACTAGACTAGTACTTAATTTTAAAATTCTACCTCTAACTTGACCAATATCATAACCATAATTAGAAGCATATTCTCTATTCATTAAGTTGCTTTCTTCATTCTTATAAAAATATCCCTTTGAGTATCCTCTGTTAAATATTTTTTCTGGATGGTGTGTTTCCTCTTTTTCTTCTAATATGTCTACATACTTTCCTACCATCTCAAAAACATAGTTAGGAGCTTTCATACGACCTTCTAATTTTATTGCATCAATTCCTATTTTCTTTAGTTTTTCAATCTCTACTTTATCTAACATTTGATCCTTTGGACTAAGTAGGTATCCACTCTCATCTTTAGGAGTTGTATATTTTTTTCTACATATTTGAGCACACATACCACGATTTCCACTTCTACTACCTATAAAACTACTGATATAGCAATTTCCAGAGTATGAAATACATAGTGCTCCAGAAACAAATACTTCTAATTCTATTTTCGTTTTTTTTCTAATATTTTTTATCTCATCAAAACTTAGTTCACGAGCTAAAACAACTCTTTTAAATCCAATACCATGTAGATAGTTAGCTTCTATATGGTTAGCAACAGTCATTTGAGTACTTCCATGGATCTCTAGTTCTGGAAAGTTATCCTTGATATATCTAAATACCCCTAGATCTTGTACTATCACTGCATCTAACCCATGCTCATATAAGGTAGCTATATTAGTATATAAAGATGTTAATTCACTATCTTTCATAATAGTATTTAGTGTCAGAAGAACTCTCACACCTCTCATATGTGCATAATCTATAGCATCTTTTAACTCTAATACTGTAAAATTTATTGCTGATCTTCTAGCACCAAAGCCTTTTAATCCTAAATATACTTCATTTGTCCCAGCTTTTATCGCTGCTTTCATTCTTTCGATATCACCTGCAGGAGCTATTATTCTCATACTTCACCTCAATAATTAATTTTTATTTACCTATTATAATACTATATTTTACAAGTTTAATCAAGTTTATAGAATTTATAGACAGTATTTTAAGAAACTCTTGACTTAAGGTAATTTTAATGTTATTCTTCCTTTGAAAGAGTGAGCACTCACTCATAATGATTTTAAAAGGAGAATCCATGACTAAAAAAATAGATAAGCGTCAATTAATAATAGATTCTGCTCGTGAAATTCTAAAAACTAAAAATTTTCAAGGGATGAAAACATTAGAAATTGCAAAGAAAGCAAAAATAGCCGAAGGAAGCCTCTATAAATACTTTAAAAATAAAGATGCTATATTTGTAGCTATAGTAGAAGATTTTTTGACAACTTTTAATAATAAAGTAGAAGCTACCATAAGTGAGGATTACTCTATTTATAAAAACATGAATTTATTTATAGATAACATATATAACGCTCTATCTCTAACAGGAAAAGATTTTTATAGCCTTTATTTAAAAGCTTTCTCAGAGATTGATAAAGTCGAGGTTCACACAATAATTTCTACCTATACACACGACTCTATTGATATTTTAACAAAAGTATTAATTTGGGAGTTTCCAAATGCCACCCGAGATCAAAAAATTATTTTTATAGATAGTATTTGGGGTATTATTCGTGGTGCTGCTGAGAGAGAGCTACTAAATATTCAGGATTTAAATAGAGATTCTTTAGAATCTTCAGTTAATCATATAATAAAAATGGTACATAATTTACAGGAGGAACGAAATGAAAAAATTGTATAACTTTCCAAAACTAGTCATAGTTATTATCACACTAATAACATTGGCCTTTGCATCACAGCTACCTAAGATAGTAATTGATAATGATGTAAAAATATTTTTACCTGATGGACATCCTGCTAGACTTCACGATGATAGTGCTTCTGAAACTTTTGGAAGTTCTGATGTTATCTTATTAGGTGTTAACTTCAAAAAAAATGGTATTTTAACAGTAGAGCATATTAAATTAATTGATGAGCTTACTAAAAGCTTTGAGAGTTTAGAACATGTTCATAAAGTTCAAGCCTTAACTAATACAGATTTTATTAAAGGTACTTCTGAAGGTATGGAAGTTGAAGATATTGTAAAAAATCTACCTCAAACTCAAGAAGATCTTAATCTAATTAGAGAAAAATTATTAGATTGGAAACCAATGTATAAAAAATCATTGTATACTAATGATTTTAAAGCTACAACTATCCTAGTTCAATTTGAATACGGATCAACAGCAATAGACCAAGAGGGAGTTTTTCATGAGATGAAAACAATCCTAAAGGAGCACTCTAGCGATAAAAATATAGAATATTATCTTGCTGGTCAACCAATACTTAATACCATGATGGGTGAAAGTATGCAAATAGATATGAGAAACTTAATTCCATTTGTTCTTCTAATTGTAATTGGTTCACTATATCTTTCATTTAGAACAATTAGTGGAGTAGTTTTACCATTACTTACAGTAATTATAAGTACTATATGGTCGTTAGGATTGATGGCAGGAATGGGAATTCCTCTTACTATGGTCTCGACTATCATCCCTGTACTTCTAATAGCAGTGGGGAGTGCATACGGTATTCATATTATATCCCACTATTATGATGATCTAAAAAAACATAATGGAGAAATTAGTGATGAAGAGCATAAGTCACTTGTTTTACACAATGTAGAGAAAGTAGGTACTGCTGTATTTTTAGCAGCACTAACAACTATTGCAGGATTTGGTTCACTTGCTACTAGTAAAATTATTCCTATTAAAAACTTTGGATTATTTACAGCATTAGGAGTTTTTGGAGCTCTTGTAGTAGCACTTACTTTAATTCCATGTATCCTATTACTTAAAAGACCAAAACTTAGTAGTATTTCAGAAGATGAAGAGGACACATTAATTACAAAGATCATGATGGGTTCTTATCACTTTTTTACTAAAAGAAGAACTACAATTCTTATCTTAACTTCATTTATACTAATGTTTTCAATCTATGGAACTTCTAAAGTAGTAATAGATAGTATAATTGTTAAATTTTTCAAAGAGGGAACTACCGTTAGAAAAGCTGACGAATATCTTAATGAAAATTTTAACGGAAGTAACTTTATAAATGTAGTAGTCGCTGGTACTAATAAAGGGGATATGACTGATCCCGAGATCCTTAAAGATCTTGACGATATGAAGTATCATTTCCAATCAAATTATGAAGAAGTTGGAAATGTAGTTACTTTTGCAGATTTTATCAAAAGAATGAATAAAGCAATGAATGTTCCTGAAGAAAAAACTCAAACTAATGTAGAAGATGACACATCTATTGCTAGTGATGAAGTTTATGATGATGGATTTGGAGACGATAGCTTTGATGATGATAGTTTTGATGACGATGGATTTGGAGATGACGACTCTATAGTAGCTGAAACAACAGTTTCTACAAATGAAGTAGTCAAAGTTTCACCAAGTACAGAAAAAATTAGTGAAGCAGATATGATAAAAATCCTTAATAATGCTCTTCATGATGCAAAAAGATTAAATTTAACAGCTGAAGAATTAGTTGAGAATATCAACAGAGCAACCAACTATGAGGGGGAAGCTTATAACGAAGTTCCCTATGATCCAGCAAAATATCCAGCAGAAACTAGAGAAGATTTAAAAAACTTAATTTCTCAATATTTACTACTTTATTCTGGTGAATTAGATTCATTTACAGATGATATATTAGAACCAAAATCTACAAGAGTTGTATTCCAACTTAAAACAGCTAGTAATATATTTATTTCTGATTTGAAAGAGGAGATTCATCATTATGCTAATGAGAACTTCCCTGATGGATACACAGTAACTATATCTGGTGCTGGAGATATGAATTTAGCAGTTAATGACCTTATTGTATCAAGCCAAATTTGGAGTATCATCTCTTCATTGGCAATAGTATTTATAATCGTTGCATTCTCATTTAGATCAATTATTGCAGGAATATTTGGTATAATACCTCTTATCCTTTCACTATTCATAAACTTTGGAATAATGGGGTTTGCAGGTATCAAACTTGATGTTGGTACAGCAATGGTAGCATCTATAGCAATAGGTATTGGAGTAGACTATACAATTCATTTCCTATCAGCGTATAACTTTGAAAGACTAAAAAGTGATGATTTGGAAATCGTAACTAAAAACACTTTGACTACTTCAGGGAAAGCAATTGTATTTAATGCAGCATCTGTAGCATTTGGATTTGCAGTTTTAGTATTTTCAAACTTTAACCCTATCAAAGATTTAGGATTACTAATCTGTATTACTATGTTTACATCATCTATGGGATCTATGATCTTATTACCAATATTATTAAACATATTCAAACCTAAATTTATATCAAAAATTAAATAATTTATAAAGCTTTCAAGACCTTCCTTTTTATAAGTAGATCTTGAAAGCAAAAAAATAAAACGGAGGGAACAAATGAAAAAATTCAATTTTGGAAAAAAAATAACTACTTTAATTCTTGGGCTATTAATCACAATCTCAAGTTTTGCTATGACAGGTACAGAAATCGCACAAGCTGTAAAGGATAGAGATACTGGAGATACACTACTTGCACAGGTAGAAATGATATTAATCGGTAAATCAGGAAATGTAGAATCTACACGTAAATTACAAACATGGTCAATGAAATATGATAAAGAAAAAGATCTATCAAAAGTAGTTATGGCATTTGCCACACCTGCTTCTATAAAAGACACAAGATTCTTACAAGTTGAAAAGGAATTTGGAACAGATGATGATAAATGGATCTATCTTCCTGCACTAGGAAGAGTTAGAAGAATCTCATCTTCTGATAAATCTTCTAAGTTTGTTGGTTCAGATATGAGCTATGGAGATATGGAAACTAGAGAAGTATTTGAAGATACACATAAATTATTAAGAGAAGAAAAATTTGAAGGGTATGATTGTTACGTAGTAGAATCTACTCCTAAAGATCTTAAAGATGCTCAATATTCAAAGAGAGTTTCTTGGGTAATAAAAGATAATTTGGTAGTTGTAAAAGCTGATTTATATTCTAAAAAAACAGGAAAGGTTCAAAAAAGAATGACAGTTAAAAATAACATTGCTAAAGTACAAGGGATTTGGACTATATTTAACACAACTATGGTAGATTTAGAAACTGGACATAAAACTGAACTTAACATCATTAAAGGTAAAAGTGGAAACTATAACTTAAGATATAACGGTAAAATCAATCCTAAGTTATTTACTCAAACTTTCTTAAAAACAGGAAAACGTTAAAATTTATTTAGCTCTCTCTTTTGAGAGGGCTAAAATTATAAAAAATTAATAGACGGGGGAACAAATATGAAAAAACATTTAATTATACTTGGATGCATTCTAATGAGTGGTATTGCACTAGCTGATGACTTTGACGATTTTGATGATTTCGGAGATTCTGGAGAAAGTAAATCTTACTTTACCACTAGCCTAAAAGGGCATATTGGGTATGAAAATAGAGTAAATATGCAAGATGGATATAAAAAAGATCTACCTTATTTAAATTTACAACCAAAAATTGAAAGTGAATATGTTGATTTGATTGGTGACTTTACACTTGATAAATATGATGAAAGACTATTTGTAGAAGAGTTTTATACAAGACTTTATCTAGGTAGTAAGGTGCAAGTAGAGATAGGTAGAGAAAAATTAATTTGGGGAAAAGGAGATAAAGTACATCTAGTGAATAGTATCAATGCTACTGATTATCGTGACTTTATCAATGGTGAATATAGAGAGGAACTAATCGGAGAAGATATGATTAGATTCCTGTACACTCCATTTGATGACAGTGAGGCTAGGATAGAGTTAGTCTATACACCTGAATTCAATCCTAATAAATATGCTGAAGATGGTCCGTGGCAACCAAAGTCACTTAAAGGTTTAGATGCTGGATTGGGTAAGTTAGGAAAATCTTCTAATGATTTTTATCCATCTCAAAAACAATTTAAAGATGATCAATTTGGAGCTAGATTTACTAACTCAAAAGATGGTATAGATTTTGGATTCTCATACTATCA
>JAGLEA010000153.1 GCA_023145315.1 Psychrilyobacter sp. | reverse complement strand
CTTGATGTTCACTATGACGAGCTAGATGTCTTTGGTGTAGAAGCTTCTAAAGTAGTATTTGGTGGTATCAACGGTAGATTTGAAACAGCTTACTACCTTACTAAAGACGTAAAGGGTACAGATCCAAATGTTAAAAATAATAGAATTGGGACATTAATTGGTGGAGATAGAGGTTTAAGTGATTTTGGATTAGGAAATCTAAATTTAAATATGCAACTTAAAACTATCTTTATGCTAGGTAAAGATGATATTAAAAAGAACCAGATGATTGATAATGACTATAATGAAAATAGTGCATATATTAAAAATACTGCTATTATTAAATTAGAAGACAAATTTAGAAGTGACACTATTATTCCATCTGTTAAATTTATTTGGAATATTGAAGATCAAGATTATGCCATCATGCCTGCTCTAGATTATATCTATAAGGATAATACTACTTTAACACTAGGATATAATATCTATGATGGAAAAGAATCTACACAAATCGGACAATTTAGAAAAAATGACTACGGATATATTAAGATACAATATAACTTCTAATTCTGAGAGTTTTTTAAGAATAAACTTAAAATTCTTGTACTAAAGTTGAGTATATGTTACAATATTCTGAAATTAATTTTAGGAGGATTATCACATATGGAAAGAATAATTAGAGATACATCAGCAAACCCAGCACCATTAGGATTATTAGGTTTTGGAGCTACAACACTACTTTTAAACCTTCATAATGCAGGATTATTTGGATTGAGTAACGTAATATTAATGATGGGAATTTTTTATGGGGGAATTGCACAAATTATTGCAGGAACTCAAGAAAATAAAAAAGGTAATACATTTGGAGCAACAGTTTTTACTTCTTATGGTTCTTTTTGGTTAACACTTGTCGGAATTTTAGTTGGAAATCATTACGGATTCTTCACTGCTAACACAACAACTATTGGAGCATATATGCTTGTATGGGGACTAATTACTTTTATCTTTTTTATAGCCGTTATTAATGGAAATACAATTGGAAAAATAGTTTTTGGAACATTAGTTTTATTATTTGTCCTTTTAGGATTCCACTTTATTTTAGAGAGTGCTTTAATTGGTACAATAGCAGGTTATGTTGGAATAATTTGTGGTTCAGCTGCTATCTATGAAGCTGCTGCAATTATCATCAATGATAAACACGGTAAAACTGTACTACCTTTATAAGGTTTAGTAGAAGGTCTATGTCTGACATAGACCTTTTTTTTTATTCATGAATAGTATTCTTGAAATATGCTATAATTATATAAATAACATTTACAGGTGGAGGTTATATGGAAAAATTACTGAAGGGACACAAAAAGTTTAAAAATATTAAATTTAAAAAAAATAAAGATTTATATCTTAAATTAGTTAAAGACGGACAGCATCCTGGTACATTATTTATAGGTTGTAGTGATTCTCGAGTTATTCCTGGATTAATTACAGGAACAAAGCCTGGAGACCTTTTTACAATACAAAATGTAGGTAATTTTGTAGCGCCTTATAAACCTGACGAAGATTATCACTCTACAGCTTCTGCTATTGAATATGCAGTATCAGTTTTAAAGGTAGATGATATTATCGTTTGTGGGCATTCTCATTGTGGTGCTATAAAATCTTTATATAAAGATTTAGGTGAAGATTGTGATCTAATACATACAAATAAATGGCTGGAGTTAGGTAGTGAAGCAAAAAAAGCTGCTCAACTTTTTGGTGGTACTGAGGAAGAAATCTTAGTTAATACAGAAAAGCTTTCTGCAATATTTCAATTAGAAAACTTATTGACATATCCTGCTGTAAAAAAACGAGTAGAAGATGGAAACCTTAATCTTCATGTTTGGTATTATATGATTGAGAGTGGAGAAATAGAATATTATGATGATGAAAGTGGAACTTTTATTCATATGGACGAATCTTAAAAAAATCACATTATGTGATTTTTTTATTTCTACATAAATATTTTATTTGTGATAATATATAGGTTCAAAGTATACATATTATAGATAAATACAAGGAGAAAGAGATGAGAAAAATTAATTTACTTTTGCTATTTTTTACACTTATAACTTTTGGGTTTGCTAAACCAATAATATTAAAAAACATTCGATTTAATGGAGAACCATCACCTCAAATGGTAGTTGATGTAGAAGGGAGTATTAAACCTAAGTTTCACATTAGCTATGATGAACTTAATAGATACCTCTTTATTGAATTTTTCAATACATCACCGTCTTCTAATTTAAAAAACAAATTAGTTAATGGTTCTTATGTAAAAAAAGTTACTATTCGAAAATACGGAAATTCAACAGGAGTTTTTATCTTCTTTAATAGGAATGTTCATTATGACACTCATTACAGAAGCTCTCCTACAAGATTTGTCCTTGATTTTAATAGGAATACTAAGAAAAAGGAGTATACTATTATTGTAGATGCTGGTCATGGTGGAAAAGACCCTGGGGCTACTGGATTCAATAAGTATCATGAAAAAGATCTAGCTTTAAAGATTGCAAAGGAGTTAAAAAAAGCATTAGAAAAAGATTTTAATGTTATTATGACTAGAGATGATAATACTTTTATTAGTTTATCTGGACGTCCTAACATAGGTAATCGAGTAAATGCAGACTTTTTTGTCAGTATCCATCTCAACGCTAACCTAGGTTCTGCTTTAAAAGGGGTAGATGTTTTCTATTTTTCTAGGAAACAGTCTGACTATGCAAAAAAAATATCAAAATTTGAGAATAGCTTTGGTAATATTGATGGTGAAGATGAAAGTGATATAAAGCTTATTATGGGACAATTGTCATATAATAAGAATAAGGAGGTATCTTACGAAATATCTCGTAATCTAGTTAACTCCTACAGTAAAAGATTATCTATGCAAAATAGAGGAGCTCACGGGGCTAACTTTGCTGTTCTCAGAGGATTTGATGGCCCTGGAATATTAGTAGAAACAGGTT
>JAGLEA010000152.1 GCA_023145315.1 Psychrilyobacter sp. | reverse complement strand
ATAAATCTAAATTAAAAGGTTTGAAATCATATAATTTCAAACCTTTCTTTTATTTTCTTATTACTTCTTTTACAGGAACATTTACTATTAATGCTCCCTTATTTCTATTTTCTGTTTCTACATCAAATTGAATATTTATTTCTTGTCTATCTATTTTTAAATATTTTGATATTACCTTTATAAGATCATCTTTCATCTCATTTAAAGTTGTAGCAGATATTAGTCTTCTATCATGGATTAATACCATCTTTAATCTGTCTTTTGCGACTTCTTTTGACTTTTTCTTTCCAAATAACTTTTCAAACATAATAACCCCCCTGCTTATCTTACAAATAAACTTTTAAATTTACTTGCAAAACTTTTTTTCTCATCAATATTTAAAAATGGTATTTCTTGACCAGTCATTCTACCAGCGATATTCATATAAGCTTTTCCAGAATTTGTTAGTGCTTTTACACTTACTGGTTCACCTTTATTAGTCGAGATAACTATCTCTTCATCATCAGGTACTACTCCTACGATATCTAGGCCTAATATATCTACTATATCATCCATATGTAGCATATTCCCTTCATTTACTAATTTCATTTTTACTCTATTTATGATTAGTTTTACATCATTCATCTCACTTGCAGCTAATAATCCTATTACTCTATCGGCATCTCTTATAGCTGATATTTCAGGAGTTGTGATAATTATAGCTTTATCTGCACCAGCTATGGCATTTTTAAATCCTTGCTCAATTCCTGCAGGACAATCTATTAGTACATAGTCAAATTCCTTTTTTAATTTCTCTACTAATATTTTCATCATATCTTCTGTAACATCCATCTTATCATTAGTCTGAGATGCTGGTAAAAGATGAAGATTTTTATATCTCTTATCTTTTATTAATGCTTGATTTAATTTACAAGTCCCATCCATAACATCCATAGAATTATACACTATCCTATTTTCAAGGCCTAATATTACATCTAAATTTCTTAGTCCAATATCTGCATCCATAAGAACTACACTACTTCCATTTTTTGCTAAGCCAACTCCTAAGTTAGCTGTTGTTGTTGTCTTTCCAACACCACCTTTTCCTGATGTTATCACGTATACTTTCCCCATTTCTACCTCCTATATGGCTTCTACTTCTTCTACACGTTCTTTTTCTTCTTCTAATTTTTTAAGTGACATTTCTATATTTTTCATTTTATTGTTTAATCCAGAGGTACCATTTTCATCTATTTTATTTAAAGTTTTTTCTATTTTTCTTACTTTTTTATTCATCTCATTTATTCTAAATTCCAACGAATTTAAGATCCAAAATTGAAAGTGACTTACTTTTTGTGCCTCATGAATCATCCATGCAATTTTAAGTACAACCAATAATATTGCTGCTGCAATCTCTATCTCTAAAGAAATCTTTTTTAGTACTCCACCAAAAATTATAAGAGCTAATAATATTCCAAAAAAAGCAATATTTATCATACTACTACTTGATTTACCATTACTCCCACCTATTTGACCTACTATATTAGTTATCCTATCTTTTTCTTTTTTAAAATCATCTAATTCTTTTTTTAATTGATCTTCACCTTTCATCAATATCCCCCCATAAATTTTATAATTTATAGCTTCTATAATATATTTTTGTTTCTATTTATCATATCTACTACTTTTAGTACTCTTACTGTTTCTTCTACTTCGTGAACTCTTATTATAGAGGCTCCATTATATGAAGAGATTGCTGCTACTGCTAAATTTCCTTCTAACCTTTCTAGTGGAGGACGATTTAATATTTCACCTATAAATCCTTTTCTCGAAGCACCTACTAATATAGGATACCCTATTTTTTCAATTTTTTTCAATTTGTCTATTATTTCCAAGTTATTATTAAAAGTTTTTCCAAATCCTATTCCTGGATCTAATATTATATTATCTTTAGATATTCCACATCTTATTGCAATCTCAATGCTTTCTTCTAAGCTATCAATAATATCTTCTATTAAATCACCATATTTAGGATTGTTTTGCATGGTTTTAGGAGTTCCTTGTATATGCATAATAATAATAGGTACTTTATATTTTGCTATAACTTCTGCCATCTTTGGATCATCTTTCAACCCTTTTATGTCATTTATTATATGAGCTCCTAATTTTAAGCATTCCTCTGCAACTTTTGCCTTGTAAGTATCGATAGAAATAGGAACATCTATCTCTTCTACAAGCTTTTTTACTATAGGTAAAAGTCTTCTAAGCTCCTCTTTTTCCTCTATATATGTAGCTCCAGGTCGTGTAGATTCTGCTCCTACATCTATAATATCAGCCCCTTCTTCTACCATTAGTTTAGCTCTCTTTATAGCCTTATCAATATTTGTAAAGTTTCCACCATCAGAAAAAGAATCTGGAGTCAGATTTAAAATTCCCATAGTATAAGTTTTCTCTTTAAAATTAAAAATTTTACTTTTTATAATCATCTTTTATTTCACCTTATCATTTAAAATTAAGTTTTTTTGCTATCTATATACCCCAATCTCGAGGATATCTGAATTCTCGTCCAATTGTTCTGTTAGATATTTTTGCAATTAGTGGTAATTTTCTTTTATATTGATTAATTCTTATTCTCCAAATAACTGAATCTACTACAGTTTCAGAATATCCTTTTTCCAATACTTCTTCCTTTGAATATCTCTCATCTACTAAATAAGATATTATTTCATCAGCTAGTAAATATGAAAACCCTAATTCATCTTCATCAGATTGACCTTCCCATAGGTCTGCACTTGGTTTTTTTTCTATTATTTCTTTAGGTACTCCCATATACTCTGAAAGTGCCCATACTTGAGCTTTTAGCATATCACCAATAGGATTAATTGCAGATGCAGAATCTCCCCACTGCGTACTATAGCCTAGTAATATTTCTGTTTTATTTGATGTTCCTAGTACTAATGACTTTTCTTTAGCAGAATAATCATATAATATAGTCATCCTTTCACGAGCCATCTTGTTACCTTTTCTCATGTCTGTTATATCGGGTTCTTTAGAAAAATATGCATCTACCATATCTGTAATCTCAATTTTTTTAGATCTCATTCCTGTTTTATCGATTACTCTTTGTGCATCTTCTAAACTTTCTTTAGAAGATGATTTATAAGGCATCATTATTCCCAAAACATTCTCTGGACCTAGTGCTTTTAC
>JAGLEA010000151.1 GCA_023145315.1 Psychrilyobacter sp. | reverse complement strand
CTAACTTCTTCACGAATAAAGTTTACTAATATTTTTTCAGTTAATTCTAAATTTAAATCAATTTTGTCTTTAATATTATTCATAAGCATTCTCTCCTACTTTGATATATCCTTATCAAGTCCAAATTTCCCCAATTTTTTAGCTCTATAATCTCTTAACAAAGTTAGTGCTGCTTGCTTTGTATTTACACGATCTCCACTTAAAATCATTCCCATTCTAAGGGCAATTCTATCTACTATAACTTCAGGCATTTCTAGCATATCTTCATCTGTAAGTTTATATTTTTCTTGTAATATTTTTGATTTGCCATATAAAAACATCTTTTTTACAAGTAAACTTGCTACCTCTTCAATAGGCAGAATTTCATCTTTTATTGCTCCAGCTATAGCTAGGTTCATTCCTATCCTTTCATCTTCAAATTTAGGCCATAAAATTCCTGGAGTATCTAGTAATTCTAATCCATCTTTTATTCTTACCCACTGTTTACCACGTGTAAATCCTGGCTTATTTCCTACACCAGTTATTTTTTTACCTACAATTCTATTGATTAATCTTGATTTCCCTACATTAGGAATACCTGCAATCATAAGTCTTGTTTGTACTTTTCGTAAACCTTTTTTCTTCATTCTAGTTATTTTTTCTTTAGCTACTTCATCTATTATTTTAAAGAGTTCCTTCATATTATAACCGGTTTCTGCAGAAATTTCTAAAACATGATCAGCTAAATTATTTTCTTCAAAATAATTTTTCCAATATGCTAACTCATATTTTTCTACTAAATCTGATTTATTTAGAAGCACTATTCTCTTTTTACCTTTTGCAAATGTTGCTATCTCTGGATTCCTGCTTGATAGTGGAATTCTAGCATCTACGATATCGAGTACAATATCGATTATTTTCATATTTTCAACTATCATTTCCTTTGTTTTTTTCATGTGGCCAGGATACCAATTTATTTTTGTCATTGACATAGTTATTATCCTTTTTAATTTATTTTTGGGGATATTTATTTATTTTTTCTCTTTTTACTGCTTCAGCTTCTTTGATTAGTAATACTATCTCACCTTTTATAGGGTTAGCTTCTAACCTCTCTATTAACTCACTAGTTTTACCTCTTATTATTTCTTCATATAATTTAGTAATCTCTCTTACTATAATTACATATCTATCACCAAAAGTTTCGTTTATATCTTTTAGAGTTTTTAATATTCTATGAGGTGATTCATAAAGAACTACGACTCTCTCCTCTTTAGATAATTCTTTTAAAAAAGTTTGTCTACCTTTTTTCTTTGGTAAAAACCCTTCAAAAGCAATTCTCTTCATTGAGATCCCTGCTACTGAAGCTGCTGCTGTAAGAGCTGACACTCCTGCTATAGGAACTACTTTGATATCACTATTTAAAGCTTTATCTACTACCTCATACCCCGGATCTGATATACACGGCGTCCCTGCATCTGTTACCAAAGCTATATCTTTTCCTTCTAATAATAGATTGATAATATTATCTACTTGATGACCTTTTGTATGTTCATCGTATCTATATACTATGTTTTCTATCTTAAAATGATTTAATAGTTTTCTAGTTACCCTAGTATCTTCAGCAAAAATATAATCTACCTCTTTTAAAATTCTAACTCCTCTATAGGTCATATCTTCTAAATTACCAATTGGAGTTGCTACAATATATAACATTTTTTATTCCCTCCTTAAAAGTTCCCCTTAGGGTACCAAAATTAAGTATTTAGAAAAAGTTAATTTTTTATTACTTTAATTTTTTACTCTCTTCTATAACTTTGTCTATATCAATTATATTTTTTGTTGGTACCATTGAAAAAAGTGAAATATACTCTATATTCCCTTTTCCTCCTGTTATAGGAGAATAATCTAATCCATGTAAACTTAATCCATATTCATCGGCACTACCCAATACCATTTCAATAGCCATCTTATGTTTTTTAGGATTTCTTACAATTCCACCCTTTTCTATATTCTCTCGACCTACTTCAAATTGAGGTTTTATTAGAGCCATTAATTTTGTATTTTCATTCATAAATTTTATTAGATGGGGCATGACTTTTGTAATCGATATAAAAGAAACATCCATTACTATGAAATCTATATTACTATTATCCACATCTTCTAATGTTAAATCTTTTATATGAACTCCTTCCATAGACTTTACACACTCATGTGTTCTTAATTTCCAATCTAATTGATTAGTTCCCACATCCATAGAGTAAGTATAGATAGCACCACTTTGTAGGGCACAGTCTGTAAATCCACCTGTAGAAGCTCCTACGTCAAGGATTTTTTTACCTTTAAAATCTAAATCCCATATTTTTATAGCTTTTTCTAATTTTAATCCACCACGACTTACATATTTTAGAACTTCGCCTTTTATTCTTATCTCTGGAAGTTCTTCTGTCCATTTAATTTGAATTCCTGGTTTTTCTATTTTTTTATTATCTACTAATACAACTCCTGCCATTATAGCTCTTTTGGCACGCTCACGAGTCTCAAAAAATCCTTGTTGTACTAATAATACATCTATTCTTTCTTTCATCTATACCTCTCTACTAACTTTAATAAATAGTCAATAATTTCTAATTTTTTTGTACTTATTAGTAATTTTTCTCTCTATCTATAGCCCTCTGTCAAAAATTTTATTATCATTAAAATACTTAAATAATTCACATTGGCTTACTAATTTTTCAAACCCAATTTTATCAACTTTTGATATTAATTCCTTGGTTTCCTTGATTCTTTTTACAAAAAATTCATCCCCTATAACTATTTTTTTATTAGCATTGTAATAGCTCATAAGTTGTTTATTATTTTTTAATTTCAATTCTACTTTTGCTCTTTTCAATCTATCTTTAATTATTCCACTAGTTATCCCTAATCTTTCTTGGATTTCATCTAGACTTTGGCCTTTAGCCATTAGTTCCACTATTTTATCTGCACCAATAGGGTTTATTCTATGATATTTTGCTGAGTATTCATCAGCTTTATGAACCATTAGAGCTTCCTTTGTACTAGGAGTTACCCTTCCCCATCTACCATGATGTGATAATACTATATGGATTATCTTTCTATCTGTATCAGGGTCTAATTTTAGTCCTGTTTGTTCCTCTACTTCTTTTAAAATACCTTGAGCTTCTTTTCTAATTCTATCTGGTTTTTTCAGCATAACTTGGCTATGAGATAGGGTATCATTTCCAGATCTTATACTTGCTTTTGAGCTATCATGGATTATTATCCCTACTAGCATTGCAAATATATTTAATTCTTCGTCAGCTCTTTTCAAGGTCTTATATGATTTTTTTAGATCCCGTATAGCAATCTCCAAAACATCATAGGTATGAGTCGTAACAGAAACACCTAGATCTTCTACCTCTTTTAACTGGTTTATTATAGGAAGTCCCAATAATATTTCCATATATTCTATTGCTTTTTTATTAATATTTTGCATTTATACACCTTTCAATCTCATCAATAAGAGACTGTCCTCTAAGTCCTAATTCTTCCAAAAGTTCACCTCTTTTTCCATGAGGTACATAATCTTCTTTTACTCCTAATCTATGAATTTTTCTACATATGTCCATAGAATTAATTTTTTCTAAAAGAAAACTTCCAAATCCACTTTGGAGTCTTCCCTCTTCAAGAGTTATTATATTTTTATATTTTTTAAAGTTGGTTTCTATATATTTTTCATCTAATGGTCTAATTGTAGACACATTTATTATTGTATGTTTAATTCCTATTATGTCTAATTCTTTCTTTATCATTAATACTTCTTTTGCCATACTTCCTACAGCCAATATTAAAGTATCTGATTCTTTAGAACTCTCTAGCTCTTTCCATCTCCCAAATTCAAATGGTTCTGATTCATAATCAAAAGCACTGTCACGAGGAATCCTAATTGCTAAAGGTCCCTTTTTATAAGTTGAAGAAAACTCTAAAATTTCTTCTAATTCTTTTTTTGTTGTAGGAGCTAAAATACTTATTCTAGGTATAGTCAATAGGTACGGTATATCAAATAAACCTTGATGTGTTTTACCATCCTCTCCTACTATTCCAGCTCTATCTATTATGAAGTTTACTGATAAATTTTGAATAGATATATCATGAATCAACTGTCCATAAGCTCGTTGTAAAAAAGTAGA
>JAGLEA010000150.1 GCA_023145315.1 Psychrilyobacter sp. | reverse complement strand
GAACATTTTCCACCCATATTATTTAATGCTTCTAATGAATGTCCATTAGCTATTGAAGCATCACCTATTACAACAACTACTTGTTCATTTGGTTTTGCAATAGCAATACCAAATCCTGCCGATAGAGCTGATCCTGCGTGTCCAGATATAAACTGATCATGAATAGACTCTTTTGTATCAGTGAATGGTCCTATTCCATTTCTTTGACGTAGGGTAGACATATAGTCTCCCCTACCAGTCAATATCTTATGAGCATATGATTGATGACCTACATCAAATAAAATTTTATCTTTTGGTGAATCAAAATTGTTGTGTAGAGCTACTGATAGTTCTATAACTCCTAAACTAGGACCTATATGACCCCCAGTTTGACTCACTGTTTCTATTATAATTTTTCTTACCTCTTCACTTTTAATAGTTAACTTTTTGACTATTTCTTTTTTTTCCATAGAAATCCCCTAGTTAATTTTTTGTTATATTCTTCTTAAATCTTGAGATACTACAGGATACTCTTTATTCTCTTTATATAGAACAATTGTTCTTCCTGTAATTCCAGCTACTTCGCAACCACTTTTTTTAGCTAATTCAGCAGCTAGTTCTCTCTTGTCTACTTCTGCGTTTTGTAAAATTTTAACTTTGATTAACTCTCTTTTTTCTATCGCATCTAATATGCTTGTTACAATATTTTCACTAAATCCATCTTTACCTACTCTTACTAATGGTGCCATGTCATTTGCTATCTTTCTTAAATACGCTCTTTGCTTGCTTGTTAAACTCATTTAATTCTCCTTTTATTCTCTTAAAATTTTTCATTATTTTATTTATAAATACTCTCTCTAATTATATTTTTTTACTATACTTCCATAACTATCGGTAAGATGATTGGTGATCTCTTGATCCTTCCATAGAAAAATCTATTTGCCGTATCTTTAGTCACGCCTTTTATAGATGACCAATTCTTTGCATTTTCCCCTTCTAAAGCTTCTATTTTTTCTCTTATCTTAACTTTTGCTTCATCGATCATAATATCAGCATCTTTTGAGTATACGAATCCTCTAGTCACAATATCTGGTCCTGCTAGCATCTTTCCTGTTGTTTTATCTATTGTTACTACTATTATTACTACCCCATCTTCTGCTAGTTGTTGTCTATCTCTAAGAACTACCTTTCCAATATCTCCTACACCTAATCCATCTACTAATGTAACTCCAGAAGTTACCTTCCCAGCTAATTTAGCATATGATTTAGTTACCTCTATACGACTACCATTCGTCGCTATGATTATTCTATCTTCTGGTATTCCTGTTTCCATTCCTGTTTTTTTATGAGCTATAAGCATCTTATAATCTCCATGTACAGGCATGAAATTTTTAGGTCTAACTAGGTTTAGCATAAGTTTTTGTTCATCTTGACTTCCATGTCCAGATACGTGTATTCCTGCTATTTTTTTGAATACTACATTAGCATCATTTTTTAATAAATTATTTATGTTATTATACACAGCTCTTTCATTTCCTGGAATTGGTGTAGCCGAGATTATTACAGTGTCACCTTTTCTTATTTTTATATGTTTATGCATATTTTTAGCTATTCTTGATAGAGCAGCTAGTGGTTCTCCTTGAGTACCCGTACATAATAATACAACTTTTTCATCTGGTAATTTTTCTACCTGTCTCAAAGTCACCATGATATCTGCTGGAAGTTTTAAATAACCTAATTTAGAAGCTATATCAAAGACTTTTACCATACTTCTACCTTCGACAGCTATCTTTCTTCCTACTCTATGTGATTCATTTACAATCTGTTGTAATCTATATATATGTGATGCAAACGAAGCTATAATTACTCTTCCTTCTGCTTTTTCAAATTCTTTTCTTATTGATTCCCCTACACTTCTTTCAGACGGCGTATATCCTTCTAATTCCGAATTTGTACTATCAGATAGTAATAAGTCTACTCCTTCATCTCCTAATCTAGCGAATCTACTAAAGTCTACTCCATCTCCATCAACAGGTGTTAGATCTATTTTGAAATCTCCTGTATGCACTACTTTTCCTGCTGGCGTTTTAATACATATTGCATAAGCATCAGCGATACTATGAGTTACATGGATGAATTCCACTTCAAAATACTTACCTATTTTAAATTTACTTCTACCTCTAGCTTCTTTCATCTTTGGTGTAAAATTTCCAAAAGAAGATTTTTCAAATTTTGATTTTGCTAACGCTAACGCTAGTTTACCACCATACATAGGTACATTATGATCTATAGTTCTGTATAAGTAAGGTGTTCCTCCTATATGATCCTCATGACCGTGGGTAATTAGAAGAGCTTTTACTTTGTCTTTATTTGCGGCAACATAGCTGTAATCAGGTATTACTACGTCTATTCCTGGTAATGCTTCATCTGGGAAAGCTATTCCAGCATCTACAATTACTATTTCATCTCTATATTGAAATAATGTCATATTCTTTCCTATTTCGTCTAATCCTCCTAAAGGGATAACAAATAACTTTTCTTCTTTTTTAGATTTTGTTTGCTCGGTATCTATAGGTACTATTTTCTTTGGCCCCTTATGCACCTTTTTTCTGTGTTTTATATCGTTAATAGAATCTTTTTTTACGCTTTCTTTCTTTTTTTCTAAAACAGGTGATTCCATTTTTTCTTCTATCTGTTTACCTCTTCTAAAAAAATTAGCAACTTTCTTAACAGAGCTTTGGTTTTTTTCCTCTTCGTTTATCATTTTTCCTCCTCTTTTTAAAGTTTACTTACTGTAAATCTTTAAACTAATTACATTACAATTTTTATTAATGGATTACTCTTTTGGTATCCTTTTTATTTTCTTTTTTTTCTAAATATGCATCTATAAATTTCTTAGTGATTTCTCCTGCGACTCCACCGCCGTGTCCTCCACCTTCTACAAATGATGTAAATGCTATCTCAGGATTTCCTACAGGAAAGTAACCTGAAATCCATCCATGCGTTTCTTTATATTGCGAGTTCTGAGCCGACCCCGTTTTTGCAGCTATTCTAACTCCTGGCGTTCTTAGAACTTTAGCAGTTCCATGTTTCCCTTCCACCACTTGAATTAGACCTTTTTCTATTTCACTCATATTTTTTTTACTATAATTTAC
>JAGLEA010000015.1 GCA_023145315.1 Psychrilyobacter sp. | reverse complement strand
ATATTAGCTGTTATGAATGCTGCTATTCCTGCACCAAAAGCAGAACTAGCTTCTACAGCACCAAGAGTATTCCAAATGGATATCGCAACAGATAAAATCTCTGCGTTAATTGGACCAGCTGGAAAGAATATTAAAGGTATCGTAGAAGAGACAGGAGCAAAAGTTGATATTGATGATTCAGGAAAAGTATTAATATTTGCTGTAGATAAAGAAGCATTAGACAGAACAGTAGAACTAGTTAATGGGTATGTAAAAGATGTAGAAGTAGGAGAAATTTATACAGCGAAAGTTGTAAAGATAGCTTCTTTCGGAGCATTTATGCAAGTGGCACCAGGAAAGGATGGATTATTACATGTTTCTCAAATCTCTCATGAAAGAGTAGCAAATGTAGAAGATGTATTAAAAGTTGGAGATGAATTTGAAGTAAAAGTTATCTCAACTGAAAAAGGTAAGATTAGCTTAAGTAGAAAAGAGCTTTTAGCTAAACCTGAAAAAAAAGAAGTGAAAGTAGAAGAAGCTAAGTAATAAAATATTAGAGTAAGTAGAGCTTTTCTACTTGCTCTATTTTATTATATGAGAATATCAAAATCTTTAGAGTGCTATTCTATATAATTAATATGTTAAATGTGATAAAATGTAGAAAAATAAAAAACGAGGTGTAAGATG
This sequence comes from Psychrilyobacter sp., assembly GCA_023145315.1. Taxonomy (GTDB): domain Bacteria; phylum Fusobacteriota; class Fusobacteriia; order Fusobacteriales; family Fusobacteriaceae; genus Psychrilyobacter. The sequence goes on along the minus strand of JAGLEA010000015.1, from coordinate 7,503 downwards.
CAAAAGAAATTAGGAACAGAAAGGATATTACCACTACTTATAAAATTTTCAATACCGTCAACGATAGCTATATTAATAACTATGGTTTACAATATTACCGATAGATATTTCATAGGACAGCATGTAGGAAGGCATGGATTGGGAGCTTTGGCTATAACATTTCCCGTATTCATATTAATATTAGGAGTTTCCATGCTATTTACTATGGGTGGACCTTCATCTGCTGGGATAAAGTTAGGGCAGAAAGATAGTGACGGTGCAGAAAAAATACTGGGAACAACTGTTTTTTGGATAGTAGTTTTAGGTGGATTAATAAGTATAGTAGTAGCTTTATTTATGACACAAATTCTTAATTTATTAGGAGCAACAACTAATAACTTTGCAGCAGCATACGAGTATAATATTATTGTAGTTCCATTTGCTATCTTTCAAATAGGAGTCATAGCACTAGGCGGATTTCTAAGAATAGAGGGAAATCCAATGCTATCTATGAAAGTTAATTTATTCGGAGCAGGGCTAAATATATTACTTGATTATATATTTATAGCACAAATGGGAATGGGTATGAAAGGAGCAGCTATAGGGACTGTAGTAGCTAGTATACTACCAGTTATCTATATGATAGTCCACCTTTCAAAATCAAAAGTAATTCCACTGAAATTAAAATATATAAAACCTAATTTACCAATTATGAAGAGGATATCAGATATAGGGTTAGGAGCATTTTATAATCAACTTTTAGCAGGAATAACTATATTTATAATGAATAAAAATTTAAATATATATGGTGGAGACATTGCAATAGCAGCTATTGGTATAGTTATGACTATGAGAAATTTTATGAATATTAGTTTTATAGGTTTTAACCAAGGAAGACAACCTATATTATCATTTAACTATGGTGCAAAAAAATATGATAGAGTAAAGGAAACTTATATCTTATCTACAAAAATAGTATTAGTTATAGTAATTATATTAACTATGTTCATTGTAGGAGGAGCAGAGTATGTAGCTCGATTCTTCGTATCAGATCCTGAATTAGTAAAGTTAACTACAGTAGCTTTAAGATTTAACCTGACTCTCATGTTATCAACTTCTCTTTACTTTTCGACATTTAATTATTATCAAGCAGTTGGAAAAGGGAAGAAAAATAAAAAATTATTACTTATTAGAGTGTTTGGATTGACTATACCTATGTTATATCTCCTACCTATGGCAATAGGACTAAATGGTGTGTGGTTAGCTATTCCATTAGCTGATACCATTGCAGCTATATTTGCTCTATATTCTATAAAGGGTGAGTTCAGAGAATTAGATGAGGAAAAAAGTAAATTAGTTAGTGTATAAATAAAAATTAAAGAATATTAGGTAGAAGTTTTTATAAACTTCTACTTTTTTTTGAAAAGATGGTAAACTAAGAGGAATATAAATTTGAGAGGTGTACTATGAATAATGATTTAGAAAGAAAGAAGATTTTACCTTTGTTAATAAAGTTTTCAATACCATCAACAATTGCAGTATTGATAAATATTATATACAACATAACTGATAGATATTTTATCGGTCAAAATATAGGAAGTAATGGATTAGGGGGACTTTCTATAGTGTTTCCCATAGTGATTTTTATTGGTGGTATTGGAATGTTTTTCTCCATAGGAGGAGGATCAGCAGCTGGGATAAAATTAGGTGAGAAAGATAAGGATGGTGCTGAAAAAGTACTTGGAACTACAATATTTTGGATATTAGTTATAGGTGGAGTTGTTTCAATATTAACTTTAGTCTTTTTAACTCCTCTAGTAAAAATATTAGGAGCAAGTGAAAATAACTTTACCTATGCACACTCGTATTTTAAATATTTGATGCCATTTTTAGTATTTCAACTAATATTTATGTCTTTAAATTCATTTATTAGAACTGAAGGAATGCCAATGTTATCTATGAAAATAAATATCTCAAGTGCTATATTAAATACTATTTTAGATTATATATTTATAGTGAAACTAGGCATGGGAATGGAGGGTGCAGCTCTAGGAACAGGATTAGCAGGGGTACTACCTGCTCTAATTCAAATTAATTATTTTATAAATTTAAGTAGAATAAGATTAAAATTAAAAAATATTCGTCCCAACTTACCTGTTATGTCAAACATATCAAAGATAGGTATTGGATCTTTTCTAAACCAGCTTCTAAATGGAATTTCAGTGTATATCATGAATATTAAATTAGGGCTCTATGGTGGAGATTTAGCAATAGCAGCAGTTGGAATAGTATCTATCTCTAGAAATTTTATTAATACTAGTTTTATAGGATTTAATCAAGGAAGGCAACCAATTTTATCATATAATTACGGTGCTAAAAATTATAAAAGAGTGAAAGAAACCTTTATTATATCTACCAAGATAACCTTTGTAGTAGCAGTTGTATTAACTTTATTTATTCTTCTTAATGCTAGCTCTGTAGCAAGGTTTTTTGTAGATGATGATAGATTAGTTACTTTTACAGGGAGAGCTATGAGAACTAACTTGTTTATGATGGTTTCTACGGCTATGTATCTATCGGGGACGAACTATTTTCAGTCAGTAGGTAAGGGTCATAAAACCACTCAATTATTGACGATAAGATTAGTAATATTAACGATACCACTCCTACTTATTTTACCAAACTATCTAGGATTAAATGGTGTTTGGTTAGCTTTCCCAATATCTGATACTATTTCAGCAATAATAGCTATGATATTTATGAAAAAAGAGTTTAAAAAATTAAATTAGATTAAAGGAAAAAAAGTACCTTACTAGTAGATGTTAGGGAGGACAAATATTTTAGGGAGGAAAGATGAAAAAGAATAAATTTTTAATTATTTTATTAGCTCTGATTACAATTTCTTGTAGTAGTAATGAAGTTGCCGGAGAAGAAAAAAAATCTGATAAAACGACAATCCAATTAGAAAAACTAGAAAATAGAGAGGGAATTTTCTACAATGAAGGAGAAACAGAGCCATTTACAGGAAAGGTTATAGGTGGGAATGACAGAATTCCTAGCTTAATTGAGAGAAATTATACAGAAGGAAAGTTAGATGGAGAGTACATAGTTTATTATACTAACGAAAATATAAAAGAAAAATTAAATTATATAGATGGTATTATGGAAGGAAAAAAAGAAACTTATTATGAAAATGGTGAAATAAAGACATCTTCTAATTATGTAGATAATCTTTTAGATGGTGAATCTATAAGATATTATGAAAATGGTGAGAAAAGAGAAGAATCTAACTATTTAAAAGGTGAGTTAAATGGAGAAAAAACAATTTATTATAGTGATGGAACCTTCAACAAACAAATGAACTATGTTGACAATAAGTTAGAGGGAGAATCAAGAACTTATAGTAGAAGTGGAAACGTTAAGACTTTAATCACATATAGAGATGGTAAATTAGCAGGTGATTACATTATTTATTATGAAAATGGTAATATCAATAGTAAAAAAACTTATAAATATGGAAGTTTGGAAGGTGAATCTATAGGTTATTATGAAAATGGAGATTCAAGATTTATAAAAAACTACACAGAAGGAAAATTAGAAGGAGAATCAAAACTATACTACGAAAATAGTGAATTATCAGAATTAGTTAATTATGAAAATGGAAATATAAATGGAAAGACAAGTTTGTATTATATAACAGGACAGAAAAAAGTAGTAGCAAACTATGTTGATGGTCTTTTAGATGGTGAATATGTATCGTACTATGAAAATGGATTAGAACGAAATAGAGCAAATTATAGTTTAGGAAAATTGGTAGAAATTAAAGATGCCAAAGAAACTCAAGAAGAAAGTGAAAAAGGGTTAGAATCAGAAAATTTAAAAACTGAAACTGAAAATAAATAAAATATTTTTCAAATAGGGAGTTGACTTATGAATAAATTATTAATGACAACACTAATATTAGGAGTGCTATCAACAACAGCATTTGCAGACGCTATAGGTGGCAGAGAGGGACAATTAAGTTTTATCCCTAAAATTTCAATGGGAAAAGATGTTGGTGAATTAGGGATAGAAGAAAATTTTAAAGGTATAAATGCCGATATTCTATATAGTCCAACAATGAACTTTGAAGTAGGTGTCAATGTAGCCTGGGTTCCTTATAGTATCGATGTAGATGATAAATCAACTATAGATGATTATGATGAAACACTAAATGCCCTAGAATTATCGGGAGTAATGAGGTATAGTTTTAATCAACTTGATCTTTTAACACCTTTTGTATCAGCGAAAGCAGGATGGGCTTTTGGAGATTCAAAAATAGAGTATAAAAATGGTGATGTTAACAAATATGAGGGTGCTTGGATAGTGGGAGTAGCTGCAGGAATAGAGTATAAAAATGTAAACTTTGAATTAGGATATCAAATGACAGAATTTAAAAATTCTCTAGAGACAACATTTGAAAGTGAAAAAGAAAGAGAAGATCTTGTTTACTTTTCTATAGGATATAGATTTGAATAAATAAATTATTAAGACTAGATTAAATTCTAGTCTTTTTTTGACTTTTTTGTCTAATAGTGATATTCTAAAAATAGGGGTACGGGGTATTTTAGAAACAGGAACAAAAATACGTAAATCATTAATTTATATTGGGAGTGAGAATTATGGAGAAAATAATAAAGTTGTCAGGATTAGGGTGTGGTAAATGTAAGGCAAAAGTAGAGGAGATAGCTAGTCAGACAGATGGAATTGCAAGTGGAGAAGTTAGTTTAGAAAATTCTAATTTGACAATCGAATATGTTAGTGAAGTACTAGTTGATTTTGAAACTTTGAAAAAAGAGATAATTAAAGCTGGTTATGGGATAGTTGGAGAAAATGAGGAAAATGCAGAAAAGGAAACTATAGATAATGAAAATACCAAAGAAAGAAATGAAAAAAGTAATGAAGAAATTAAACTAGTAGCAGAAACACTGCAAATAGAGGGGATGACTTGTCAATCATGTGTGAGAAGTATCGAAGTTAATCTAGCAAAAGAAAATGGTGTAGAAGAAGCAGTGGTGAACTTAACAACAGAAAAATTAAGTATTAAATTTGATAAAAAAGTAATAAAACTATCACAAATAAAAAAAATAGTAGAAGGTCTCGGTTTTAAAGCTGTGAAAATTAATAAAGTGGCTAATGATATTCGAAAGGAGAATGAACTAAAAAGAAAATATAAGGATCTTATAGGATCACTATTTTTTAGTGGGATTATATTATATATTGCAATGGGTAGTATGTTAGGAGCACCAATTCCAGAAATATTAGATCCGAATGGTAATGCAATAAACTTTGCCATATTCCAATTAATATTTACAGTACCAGTGATCTATCTAAATAAGAGATTTTATATAGTGGGATTTAAAGTTTTATTTAAAAATCCTAATATGGATAGTTTAATAGCTATAGGTACAGGTTCTGCGATCCTCTATAGTTTGTATGGAACTCTAGAGATAGCAAATGGAAATACAATGATGGCTCACCACTTATATTATGAATCAGCAGTGGTTATACTAGCCCTTGTATCTCTGGGGAAATATATGGAGGATGTGAGTAAAGGAAAAACTTCTGAAGCGATTAAAAAATTAGGAGATTTAAGACCTAAGGTTGCTAATTTAGTAAAGGGAAACGAGATAATAGAAGTAGGAATAGAAGATATAGAATTAGGTGACATAGTATTAGTGAAACCAGGAGAAAAAGTTCCTGTAGATGGAAAGATAGTAGAGGGAAAAACAAGTATTGATGAATCAATGTTAACAGGTGAAAGTATGCCGATTAAAAAATCTGTAGGAGATAAAGTAGTTGGTGGAAGTATCAATAAAAATGGAAGTATTAAGCTAGAAACTAATGCAACAGGAGAAGATACAACACTATTTCATATAATAAAGTTAGTAGAAGATGCTCAAGGGTCAAAAGCTCCTATAGCTAGAATGGCAGATGTAATATCAGGTTACTTTGTACCTATTGTAATAGGTATAGCAGTGATAACTTCTACACTATGGTATATTGCAGGAAAACTAAATTGGATAGAATTAAATAATGATCCTAGTATATTTTCATTAACTATATTTATAGCAATATTAGTAATAGCTTGTCCATGTTCTCTAGGTTTAGCTACTCCTACAGCAATTATGGTTGGAACAGGGATGGGAGCAAAAAATGGGATATTGATAAAGGGTGGCGAAGCACTAGAAACAACTCATAAATTAGATTATATAATTTTTGATAAAACAGGAACAATTACTGAGGGAAAACCAGCAGTTACCGATATAATTATAGGTGAAAATAGTAGTGTAGAAGAGGAAAGATTACTTCAACTAGTAGCAACATTGGAAACACATTCAGAACATCCGTTAGGAGAATCAATTGTAGAAGATGCCAAAAATAAAGAAATAAAAATATTAAAAGTTGATAACTTTAATTCTATAACTGGAATGGGAATAGAGGGAAAAGTAGAAGATGTAAAAATCTATATTGGAAATGAAAAATTAATGGGATCTAAAGGTATAGAAATTAGCGATAAAGATAAATCAAATATAGATAGATTAGCTAATAGTGGGAAAACACCAATGTTAGTAAGTATAGACGGTAGATTCTCAGGAATTATAGCAGTAGCAGATCCAGTGAAAGAGAGTAGTAAAAAAGCAATTGAAAATCTAAAAGATATGGGGATAAAAGTTGCTATGATAACAGGTGACAACCAAAAAACGGCAGATGCAATTGGAAAAGAGATAGGTATGGATATAATTATAGCTGAAGTAATGCCAGAAGACAAAATTTCTAAAGTTAAGGAGCTACAAGAAAAAGGCTATAAAGTAGGTATGGTAGGAGATGGAATAAATGATGCACCAGCATTAGCTCAAGCAAATATAGGATTTGGAATAGCTAGTGGAACAGATGTGGCTATGGAATCTGCTGATATAGTTCTAATGAAAAGTGATTTAAAAGATGTAGCAATAGCGATAGAATTAAGTCGTGCTACGATAAAAAATATAAAGCAAAATTTATTTTGGGCATTTGGATACAATGTACTAGGGATACCTATAGCAGGTGGAATCTTATTTTTATTTGGAGGGCCACTACTTAATCCTATGATAGCGGGAGCTGCTATGGCAATGAGTTCTGTATCAGTTGTGAGTAATGCATTGAGATTGAAACTTTTCAAAAGTAAATATGTTTAAATTATGAAAATATTTGAATAAATAGTAGTTAGGAGTTGAGTATGGATAGATGTTGTATAGATAAAAATTCGAATCACGATAAAGACTTGAAAAAAAAACTGAAAAATAGATTGAGTAGGATAGAGGGGCAGGTTCGTGGAATTAATAAGATGATAGAAGAGGATGTGTATTGTGATGATATACTAACTCAAATTTCATCTATAAGAAGTGCACTTAGTAGTACAGCAATAGTACTTTTAGAAGCTCATATGAAATCATGTGTAATAGAACAGGTAAAAAATGGAGATTTAGAAGTAATAGATGAACT
>JAGLEA010000149.1 GCA_023145315.1 Psychrilyobacter sp. | reverse complement strand
TACCCTACTTCATTACTAACTAATAGTGCACCGTTTGAATCAAAAATTTTCCCTCTATATCCATCAACTCTTTTAATCTTAATACTATTTCGATTAGACATTTTATGGTATTTTTCATATTTCATTATTTGTAAATAAAACAATCTTATAAAAATCAAACTAAATACTATAGCAACTATAATTAAAAAAAACTCACCACGGCCTTCTTCTTTTTTTTTTATTTTAACTGCTTGTGATTTTCTTTTTGATTTCATTTTTTTTCCCTCGATATTTTTATGAAAATATAATTAACTAATATATACCCGAATAACATTACTATTCCTTGAATAATATTAAAGTGAGAGACCTTTAGATATAGGTAGCCTCCATATACAATAAATTGGACCAAACTATAATAAATAAGATTAATATTTTTATATCCCAATATCTTAGTAAAAACATAACTTATAATAAATATTAAAGAAAATATAACTCCTAATTCAATAAAAATATTACTATTCTTAGAGATTATCACTAAAATTATAATCCCGATAAATAACCCAGTTTTTCGTTTTTTATAAGCTAAGTAAGTTAAAAAAGGTATAGCTACAAAATTATAAGGAAGAGTAGTCACTAAAGAATTTTCTAAAAAAATCAGAACTATAATAAAAAAACTAAGCATTCAAATAATCTAATGACTTTACTTGTTCTTTTTTCTTTTTTACGAACTCTACTATTATTTCTAATCTTTTAGGCATTAATCCTCCTTATTTTTTATGTAAACATGAATCTCGTTACTACTACCTGATTTCTTCTCTATTAAGTTTTTTATATTTAACTTCTTTGATATTTTATATGCTATATAGTAATCTTCTGCTTGGTATTCTACAGCTGTCATCTCTTCTGTAGATGCCTTTATCGACAAATTATGATATTTCTCTTGTTTTAATAACTCTTTTATTTTTTCTGTTTCTTTCGAATCACCATGGATTATTATCTTTGTCTCAACTTTAGATTCTTTTCCTAAAATCACCACTGCATTAGCTAGCGTAGGAAGGTCTAATTCTGATTTTACTTTAATATATTTTTCATCTAAGTTCATTATTAATTCTTCTACTTGATTAGGAGATAGGTCTTTGTTCACTATATAACTATATTCGATGTCTCTTTCATAGTTTGCGGCGTTATATTTATACGATAAAGCCTCTTCTATTTTTTTACCTGTTTTTCCTGCATATCCAGATTTACCGTTACCATTAAGTACATCTATAATTACATTTTTAGCATTTTGAGTTGTTGATTTGTAATATTTTTCCATATATAGCGAGTTTAAACTAGAAGTTAAAACATATTTTTTACCATCTAATGTCGCTTCTGGAACTTTGTATTTATAAGCTACATTAAGTCTTATTGCACCTTTTTTTACAACTTCATACTCTTCTACGTTTTCTGGTAATATCCAGTTTAGGGCTTTTCTTATTCCCTCATAGTCTCCTACCTTGTATAGGTCAGCTATAGTCGTTTGATCATCTAGTTGAATATCAAATGGAAAACTTATCGATAATTTATCCTCATAAATTACAAATACATTCTCTTTTCCAATTATCATATATCTAGGTATATCTATCACTCTTTCAGTCTTACTGTTAACATTAAAATATAATAATCCCGCCAAAGTTACTATTAAAAAAACTATAATCCCCAATAGTTTAGATTTCTTTTCTCTTCGTACCATAAAGTATCCCCTCTTCTAAGTTAATTTTTATTTCTATTATTTCATTTGTTTTATAATTTTCATCTCTGACTCTGATTCTGTGATAATTTTTTGTATATCCATATGCATAGTTATTTTTAATATTTTCTATCAACATTGTTGTGATTTTTCCAACATTTTCTCTTTTTCTTTCTTCTTGCATGGATACTCTTAATTTTTCTAATGTTTTGGCTCTTTCTTTCTTTATTAAAGCATCTACTTTCCCTGGTAACTTATTAGCTACTGTATTTTCTCTATCTGAGTATGGAAAAATATGCAAGTCCGAAAAACCTATCTCTTTTATCAAATTATATGTATTATCGAAATTTTCTTGTTTTTCTTCTGGGAACCCCACTATCACATCAGCTGTAAATTCTATATTTTTAACTTTTTCTTTTAATTTAAGTAGTTTTTCTCTTATTAAGCTACTACCATATTTTCTTTTCATTAAATTTAATATTTTATCATCACACGATTGTAACGATATATGGAGATGTGGCATCATTTTAGAGTTCTCTGCCATTATTTGGATAAATCTATCGTTTATTTTATCAGGGTATATAGAACCTAACCTAACTCTTTCAACTCCCTCTATAGAAGTTACACTTTCCAATAGATCCTCAAAATTTTTGCCCTTTTCTAAATCTTCACCATAGACACCCATATTAATACCTATTAATATAATTTCTTTATAGCCTTCTGATGTCAGTATATTTATCTCTTTTAGTATGCTCTCTAGTTCCCTACTTCTACTACGACCCCTTGCAAAAGGTATCTTACAGTAAGAACAAAATTCATTACAACCATCTTGAATTTTTACATATGCTCGACTCATTTCTCTCATAGTAGCAAACTCTAGCTCTTGGTAGTTTTTATTATTAAAGATGTTTTGAGAAATTATCTTCTCTACATCTTTGTTTTTTTCTATATTTTCAACTAATTCAATTATCTCTGTTTTATTGGTATTTCCAACCACATAGTCTATGTAATCTTTTTCTAATAAGTTACCACTATCCGTTTGAGCATAGCATCCAGTTATGATTACTACAGATTTCGAGTTAACCTTCTTAGCTCTACTCAAAATATTTCTTGTTTTTTTATCTGCTACACTTGTTACTGTGCACGAGTTAACTATATAGTAATCTGATTTTTCTTCAAAACTAACTTCTAAATATCCAGCCTCTAAAAATTGTTTTTTTATACTTTCAGTTTCGTATTGATTAACTTTACATCCTAAAGTATAAAAAGCTACTTTCTTACCAAATTTCATTTAAAATTACTCCTCCTGCTACAATAGCTGCCGTTTCTGCCCGTAATATTCGATTTCCCAAAGATATTATCTTAACACCTTTTTCTTTTAAATATTCAACTTCTGATTTGTCAAATCCACCTTCAGGTCCAATAAAATATAGTATCTTATCCATTTTATCCAAATTTTTATAATTTGTTATTTTATTACCTTTAGCGCCCTCATAGGGTAAAAAAACTATATCATAACTTGACAGGTCTATATCCTTCAAATTTGTAGGAGCTGATATTTCTACTTTTTTTACACCTTGACATTGTTTTAATGCTTCTGTAGATACGACATCCCATTTTTCTTTTTTTTCTTTCACTTTTACTATAGTTCTTTTGGTTTGCATAGGAATAATCTTATTTATCCCTATTTCTGTTAACTTTTGTATTGATAGGTCCATCTTATCATTCTTTAGTAGTCCTAAAGCAATATCCACTTCTACACCTGCTGAATAACGATTTTCATAGGTTTCTTTTATCTCACCCAATATTTCTTTTTTCTCTAAAGAAATAACTTCACACCTATATTCTTTTTCTCCATCAACAGCTCTAAATTCATCTCCAATATTTAAACGAAATGAATTTTTTAGATGATTGATATCTTTTTTATCATTTACCTCTAATATATTACCTTTTATATTTTTTTTTCCTACGATTACACTTATCATCTCATCCCTTCTTTTTCATCACTGATTATTATACGATGTTTCCATCTTTCATTAGATCTTCTAAGGTAGTTTTAGATAAAACACCTTTGATAGCTTCGTCTAATTGTGACCACAAACAACTTGTTCTACAATCGCCTTTTATACAATTTTTATTTTTCCCCTCTTTACAATCAACTACTCTGATTTGATCATCTAGAACTTCATACAATTCTAATACTGTTATCTCTGATGGGTTTTTAGTAATTTTATAGCCACCATGAGGCCCTCTTTTTCCCTTTATTATATCTTTTTTCTTAAGTTTAAATAATATTTGTTCCAAATATTGAACAGATATATTTTGTTTTTCCGAAATTTCTTTTATTCTTACAAGTCTATCTTCATTTAAATTTCCTTCTGCTATATTTACAACAGCCCTTAAGCCATATCTTATTCTTGTACTAATTTTCATTTAAACCCTCCATTTTTTCGAAACTTTTTTCTATTTTTCCAAAATGTTTATACGCTTTTGAAGTCACAACTCTACCTCTATGAGTTCTTTTTATAAAACCTATTTTCACCAAATATGGTTCATAAATCTCCTCTATAGTTCTACGATCTTCTCCTAACAATAGCGCTAGTGTTTCTATTCCTACTGGTCCACCGTCATAGTTATTTATTATTGATAATATTATCTCTCTATCTAATTCATCTAATCCGTAATCATCTACTCCTAACAAACTTAGAGCTTCCTTTGCTATTTTTAGAGTTATTATCCCATCACCTCTAATCTCTGCATAATCTCTCACTCTTTTCAAAAATCTATTTGCTATCCTTGGTGTTCCGCGACTTCTAAGAGCTAATTCTAGTGCCCCTTCAGGTTCTATTCCAACTTCTAATATTTTAGCTCCTCTAGTTATTATCTTTAACAAATCTTTTGTTGAGTAGTAATCCATTCTATGAACTAATCCAAATCTATCTCTGAGTGGTGCACTTAAGAGACCAGCCCTAGTTGTAGCACCTATTAAAGTAAAGTTTGGTAGTTCTATCCTTATAGATCTCGCTGTTGGACCCTTCCCGATTATAATATCTATTTCACCATCTTCCATTGCAGGATATAGTATCTCTTCTACCGACGTATTCAGTCTATGAATCTCATCTATAAATAATATATCTTGTTCCTCAAGAGAAGTAAGTATAGCTGCTAAATCCCCAGCTTTGTCAAGCACAGGACCTGAAGTGACTTTTAAATTTGTCCCCATCTCTGTAGCTATCACTCCTGCTAGTGTTGTTTTCCCTAGTCCTGGAGGCCCATACAATAAAGTATGATCCATAGATTCGCCACGATTTTTAGAAGCTCTCATAAATATATCTAATTTTTCTTTTAATTTTTCTTGACCTATATATTCACCTAAGGTTTTAGGTCTAAGGTTTTTTTGTATATCTATTTCACTACCAAATTCATTAGCAGAAAGTAACCTTTCATCCATCTTGACTCCTCGTTTTAATCGCTAATTTAAATATACAAGCTAATTGCAAATTGTATTCCACCAATTAATGCTCCTAATATTGCTCCTATCACTTCTATATGTTTTAATTCATTGTTTGCAATTTTATATACCATTTTTTCTAATTCATCTAATTCAAAATTTTGAATTTTTTCAATAATTATTTTTTTCATATCTACACTATTTTCCATTTTTTTAATCACAATATCAAAAAATTCATCTTTATTCTCTTCTATAGCATCTTTGATGTGACCTTTTATTTTTTTTATCATACTAGCGTTTATAAATAAACTTGCCATAGGTATCTTAGATAACACCTCTTTTTGTAATTTATCTTCTACTATTCTGTCTACAATCAGATCTATTTCTTCACCTAGTTCAATATCTCCAAGATTGGCAGTAATATCCTCCATAGATATTAATTCCTCTTGTATTGTATCCGCAATACTTATAGCCATCTCCATTTTTCTCTTTGGAATTAGCCCTTGAATTTTAAATCCCAGTATATTGGTTTCTTTTAGTGGTCTAAATAACATTTTAATTGCAAAATAATTTGTTACCCATCCAATTAATGCTCCTATTACTATCATTAAACTTGCTTTTAATAACATTTTTCCTCCTGATTTTTACTTTTTACGTACTTTTACACAATATATAATAATATCATATTTTTAACTTTTTTTCAATTCCCTTATTAAATTAGTAAAGATATAAAAAAGCTCCTACAAAGTTAGATTTTCTACCTTTGTAGGAGCTTTTATTTAGTTATAAATCTAAAATGTCATTAATAATTTTGCAAGCATAAGAGCTGTTACAGTTCCTATTGCTGACCCAAATATTCCCATCATTAATCCTGCCGGTATTAACGCTTCATCATATGCTCCTGCTAGAATTGGAGCTGATACAGATCCACCTACATTAGCTTGTGATGCTATACCACATATATATAGATCTAATTTGAATATTTTTGCTAAAATTAATAATACTATCAGATGAAATAATAATACCAAGAATCCTGCTACTATATAGATTGCTGCTTGTCCCATATCAATTGTAGAGAAATCTGTTGCTGTTGCTATTAACCCTACTACTACATATAAAAGTACACTACCTATATGATCTGTTCCTTTTATCTTTTTAAGTGGTGTCATACTTCCTATTATACCAAAGATAGTTGCTAAAATTACTACCCAACCAGAACCACTAAAGAATCCTCTAAGCCCTGAAAGGAAGTTTGCACTAGTTAATCCACCTGGGTTAACTACTTGTTTCCCTAATACCAATACTATTCCTGCCACTCCCAATCCTAATCCTAGAGTTAGCATAAAGTCCATAAATTCATATTCTCTCTTGTCTTCATTTTTTGCTGCTGTCTTATGTATTTGCTTTATTATATTATCTACTTCATCACTATTTGCACCAGAAAACTTATTAAAAGCTTCTCTCAT
>JAGLEA010000148.1 GCA_023145315.1 Psychrilyobacter sp. | reverse complement strand
TTTTTTTCATTATCACCACCATATTCAATATTTTCAAGGTAGTAATGGATAGCTAATCCCATTTTTCTTTTCAATTCATTTTCTACATTTGAAGTTATTCCTTTTTTATCCTCTTTCTTTTCTACAAGAATATTCATATTAGCCTTTTTAGATACTGCATCATGATAAATTTTAGGATCTATACTATATGTTTTCTCCTCTACAATGTTTTCTTTATCAAGATATGGTATAAACTTCCCAACTGTTTGAGTAGCTCCTTCTAATAATTTTTCCCTAGTTATATCAAAAAACTTTTCTATTGGTGATATTAAAAGATCATTTTTTAACTTATATATTACTTTTTTTTCTTTAGTTACTTTGTCTGTTTCACTACTCTTTGTTGGTTCTATAGATACTATTAAGTTAGCACGTGGTCGTGTCATTCCAACATAAAAAGTATTTAACATCTCATCTAGATATATTTGTTCATTGTGGCTATATACCTCACTATCTTTTATCACATGACTATATATAGAGTTAGTAAATAGATAATCTTCTATACATTCATATTTTTCATCTAATTTAGTTAGGAGCTGTACCTGGTGTTTGGTTACTCCATCATCGTACCCTATTAATTGATAACTTTTTTGCTTATCACTAATATGCATATATTCCGTATGAAAATCTAGCCCTTTTGAACCATGGATTGTCATTAATATTACTGAATTTAATTCTGTTACTCCTACTTGCTTTAAATTTTCGCTATTTCCATCTAGGTATTCTATGAATTCATTGAGGTATTCATAATTTTCCATTAATTCCAAAAAGAAATTTATATTTTTTATATCTCGAGGAGCTGAATATTTTTCCAACAAATTATATTTTTTTAAAATTTCTTCTCCTAATACTCTCGAATCAAAAGTTCTAATTTTTTTAATAATATCTAGTTCTTCCTCTATCTCTTTTTTTATAATGTTTTCAATAACACTATCCCCTTTTGTTACTCTTTCAACTTCTACTCTACTTCCCATATGAACTTCAATAGTTTTTCTATTTTCCAATAAATATTTTAAATCTTCCTCTCCTATTCCTATTGTTCTTCTAAAAAATTCTACTAAAGACATATAGTCGTTATGAATAAAATAATTTAATAAACTTATGATTTCTTTTACACACCGATGCTCTACTATAGATAAACTATTATCCATAATAAACGGTATATTTCTTGCCTTTAATTCTTCCCCTATTAAACTCAAATCTGATTTTTTTCTTGCTACAACTCCTATACCTTTATAATTAGGAGTTGTCCCGTCTTCTTTCCCACCAAACCTTTCCTCTATATCCACTGCTATTGCCATATGAATTTCAGGATCTACCATCACAGCTACGAATCCCTCATCCTCTTTCTTACAACACTTTACTTCGTTATATTCCCACCTATCAACCTCATCTTTAACTTCTTGATTTTGACTAATTGACAGGAAAAAAGTATTTACAAAATCTATTATTTTCTTCTCACTTCTATAATT
>JAGLEA010000147.1 GCA_023145315.1 Psychrilyobacter sp. | reverse complement strand
CCCTTTATTTCCACCTCTCCACGAGTATATACTCTGTTTTTCATCTCCTACAATTATTATATTTTCACAATTTTTAGCAATTACTTCTATTATTCTCCATTGGGATACACTGGTATCTTGAGCCTCGTCTAAAAATAGAGTAGTTATCTTTCCACCTATTATTTCGTAGAAGTTTTCTGTGACACTTTTATTCTTAACTAATCCAAGATCTGATTTTTCTAAATATTCACTTGTATAGTTTGTAATATCTGAAAATGTAAATTTCTTTTCTCTGAATTTTATTTCATCATATATAGTTCGAACTATTTTTTCTATTTCTATTATATCTTTTTCGTAAGGCAACACTTCTTTAATATATATAATTTCACGAAGTAGTCTATGTATTTCCTCCTGAATTTCTAAAACTTCTATTTTTATATGAGCTCTATCTTTACCACTCATTTGTCCACCACTTATTATTTTCCCACCTAAAAATTCTTTAGAGTTTTCTAATAAATATTTTACTACTTCCACCTTATTTTCTATAGTATTTCCAAACTCGTTATCTAATAACTTTCCAACTTTAGATAAAACTTTTTGGTAGATCTTACCGTGAACTTCCACTAATTCATTTATAAATTCATATGTTCTTACGAGGTTTCGATATAGCGAATCTTCTAATAAATCAGTATTTTCTAGTGTTTTTTTATCTTTTATTAAAGAAAATTTCCATCTTTCTTGAGATAATTTTCTTATTAAACCTACATATTTTTTTACATCTCTGTCAGCTGTTTTTTCTAAAAATTCTTTTATTTTTAAAAAGTTTTTACCATCTATTATTTTAGAAAATACTTCTCCATAGATGTCTTCTTCCTCTACTTTATTAGCCATGGTATAGCTATATATATTTAAATAAGGCCCAACAGCTTTTTTAAAAATCTGAGCTATAAATGAGTCAATAGTGTATATTCTTATCTTATCCTTATTTTGTAGGAGTTCTTTTTTTATATTTTTTATTTTTTCTATATCAAACTCTATATTCTTATATAGTTCCACGATATTTTTTTCTAACTCTTCATCTCCGTTGATCAAATCATCTAAAAATTCAAATATTCTTACTTTTAATTCTGCTGTAGCAGCTCTAGTAAAGGTCATAAATAAAATTTCCTTATAGTCCTCTCCTAGTAGTATTCTAGATATGTATTCTAATGCCAACCTATAAGTTTTTCCCGTCCCTGCACTAGCTTTAACCACTTTTCTATTATTCACCATCTATTTCACCTACTTTTTTTGCCATCTCTATCTCCTCAATCTTACATATATTTATATAATCACATCTACCACATTGTTTCTCATTTCTAGAAAAAGTTTTTTCCCTAAATATCTCCTCTATCTTCACTCCTAATACTTCTAAATTTTTATTTTTCCCTTCTGGATCTACTGCTACTTTTCCTTTATTATCCCTGACTAATTTTATTTTTTTACTTTTTGATAATTCACCTTTATCTACATTAAATACATATTTAATAGTCTTATCTGATTCTCCAGCATATAAGATACTATAAAAATCAAGTTGGAGTTCGTTAATTCCGCCAGTCTTAAAATCGATTATATGAATATTTTTATCTGTTTTTATTATTAGATCTGCTTTTGCTCGTCCTATAACTTCTAATGTTTTATTTTTAAAATCACTTCTAAGGTCCTCTTCTACTATTAATTTTTCTATCTTTTCATTTCCTAGTTCCTTTGATATCTTTTTAAAAAACACTTCTACACTATTAGCTAGATTTTTATATACTATCTCTTTATAATATTTTTCATTTAATTTAGGTAGAGTTAATCTATTTTTCCCTACCAAATCTTTCAAAACTCCTTCTACAATATCTACATCTATATGTCCTTTTTCTAAATGTGAATAATTTTTAGTTAATTCTATTTTTTTTAACACTGCCTCAAACAATTCATGAGCTAAGTTACCATATTCACGGTAAGT
>JAGLEA010000146.1 GCA_023145315.1 Psychrilyobacter sp. | reverse complement strand
GGGAATTTCAAGATTGAAGATTTTTCAGCTAAACTTCCTAGATATGGAATTAATATTAATAAAGTTAATACTGAGGTAGATTTAAATAAAAGATTAGTAGAAATAAATAATTTTGATGGTTATATAAACAATGGTAAGATAAAAATGGAAGGATACCTAAAAATTCCTACAATTGCAGAAATCAGAACTAAAGAAATACTTTCAAAATTAGATTATGAATTGAGCTTAAAACTAGACAGTGTCGATTATTCCTATGAAGATAAGATAAATCTAGTATTTAGTGCAAATGCTCTATTTGCTAAAAACAAAATTACTGGTGAATTCATTGTAGATAGCGGTGAAATATTAGATATACCAGAAGTGGATGAAGGTGAAATTTCAAACTTAGCTTCCCAGATTAAAGAAAAAGAAGTTATAAAAAAATCAAGGGAACTAGGAAAAGCGTTTGAGATTAAAACATCTATAAAGGAAAGTAATAGTATAGATCTTGATATCAAATTAAAGACGAAAGAACCTATAAATCTTAATATTAATAAACTAGAGGTAACATCAGTAGTAGAAGATATCAAAGGAAATTTAATTATTGATGGAAATTTAAAATTAAAAGATGATGAGATTAGCTACAATGGTATTTTGAGTATAGAGGATGGTAGTATTAAATTAAATAGTAATCTATTTTATCTAACTACTGCAACTGTAAATTTTAGAAAAACAGAAACAGAATCAGTAGAATTTAAACCCTTAATTACTTTAAACGCTAATTCAACGATTGCAAATGAAGAAGTCTATATTAATATAGATGGTGAATATCCAGATTTAGAGATCCAAATGAGTTCAGGATCAGGCCTTAGTGAGGATGATATAGGTTCACTTATTACGTTTCACAATGTTAATGATGATGAATCAAACTCAAATAATGCAGTGAAGGATGTAATAGATAGAGAGAGTGGAAAGTTATTTTCACCTATTTCTTCAGAAATAGCCTCTGTTTTAAAGATTGATAAATTCAAAATTTCATCAGATCTTGTAGCATCAGAGTATCAAGCTGGTGTGTATAAAGACACAGGATCCTTAGGTTTAGGAGCATCTGTAGAAGCAGAAAACCCTATATATAAAGAAAAATTATATTGGAGAGCTAAAGCAAGGTGGGGAACTTCTAAATATTATAGTAATGTAACAGAGTATGATTTTTCTGTTATTCATAGAATCACAGAGCATCTATCGTGGGGATTAGGTGTAGGTAAAATTCCAGAGGGTAGAAAAACCCATGGAGAAACGCTTATAAATAACCATATAGATCTAACATGGAGAAAAAAATATAAAAGTTTAGAAGACGTATTATTAAGTTTATTGCTACTTGGGGGAGAAGAATGAGAAAAAAAATTATTGTACTACTAATGTTATTAATTTCGCTGGTAAGTTTTTCTATAGAATATAAAATTTCTAAAATAGAAATAAAAGGGAATAGAGAGGTACCGGTGGAAGTAATCACTAGTGCCTTAGCATCAAAAATAGGAGATGAATATTCAACTTCGAATATGGTAAATGATTATAAAACTATAAAAAACTTACTATATATAGATGATGTAACTATTCATCCTAAATTAGAAAATGAGCAAATGGAACTAATTGTAGAAGTTAAAGAAAGTCCAGATGCAGCAAAACTTCTAAAAGATGAAAAAATATTACCTATGTCAGAACGATTAAAAGTAGATAAATCACTTATTATCAACACAATAGATGTCTATGGAAATGTACATGTAAGTACAGAAGAAATATTGAAAAAAATTCCCGTACAAGTTGGATCATACTTCTCAAAAGCAAAAATTCTAGAGGGGCAAAGAAATCTAATTAATACAGGACATTTTAGAGCAGTGACACCAGAAGTTTATAAAAAAGGTGAAGGTGTATCAGTAGAATATACTGTAGACGAGAATATTATAATTACTGGTATACAAGTAGAAGGAAATACAAAATACTCGACAGAAGAACTAAAAAAATTAATAAAGAGTGAGCCAGGAAAAATATATAATATTAATACTCTGAGAGATGATAAAGATAGAATTATAAAAAAATATCATGAAGATGGTTACACACTAGCAAAAATTACAAATATTGATATAAATGGGAATATGGAATTAATTATAACAATATCAGAAGGAACTGTTCGTGGAGTAGAGTTTAAAAAAATGGTTACAAAAAATAAAGGTGCTAGAAGAAAATCAAATGATAATAAATTAAAAACAAATGATTATATTATCGAAAGAGAGTTAGAACTAAAAGAAGGGGAAGTATTTAATCAAAAAGAATACGATCAGACAGTTAGAAACTTAATGAGAAGTGGAGCATTTAAAAACATTAAACCTGAATATAAGAGTATTCCAGGAGATCCAGATGGAGTAAAAGTAATCTTATTAATAGATGAAGATAGAACAGCAATATTACAAGGAGCTATATCATATGGTTCGGCAGTAGGATTAGTAGGTAGTATAAGTGTAAAAGATACTAATTATAAGGGCCGTGGTCAAACATTAGGATTTACTTTTGAGCAATCATCAGAAAACTATACAAGTGTAAATTTATCATTTAGAGATCCTTGGATTAAAGGAACTGAATTTGTATCGTGGGGATGGTCGATATATAGACAACAAGATGAAGATAGTGAAACATTTGATCATTACTACAGTACTATTCACGGTGGAACAATATCTATAGGTAAGGGTTTAAATAGATATTTAAGATTTGA
>JAGLEA010000145.1 GCA_023145315.1 Psychrilyobacter sp. | reverse complement strand
GCAATGATATATGATACAAGAAATAACTATTTAGATCCTACTACAGGAAGTTATGCAAAATTTGGAATTGAGTTAGGTCATTATTTTGGAACAGAAACAGGAAGTCACTATGATGCAGCTGGAAAAGGGATATCTTCAGAGAATGAAGCTTTTTCCAAGGCAACGCTAGAGCTAAGAAAATATCATCAAGGTTTCTTTAAAAGTAATACCATGGCATATAGAGTAGTAATGGGTGTAGGAACAGATTCACTAAAGTATCAACAACTATATGCAGCAGGTGGAGCAAACTCTTTGAGAGGATATAAGTATGGTTGGGTAAGAGGTCAAGATCAGATGATTTTAAACATAGAGAATAGAACAGCTATAAACAGCTTTTTGGGGTTAGTATTCTTCTACGATATAGGTCGTGCATGGTATCATGGTGACAGTCAAGACAGATTTGTGGATAGATCATCAGGAGAATTTCCTAATGATATGAAACAATCAGCAGGTGTAGGTCTAAGAATAAAAACACCAATTGGACCAATAAGATTAGACTTTGGATTCCCTATAGGTGATTCAGAAGAAAAAGGAATGCAATTCTTCTTCAATATGGGACAAATGTTTTAATAGTTAGTAATTACTAATTAAAGAGTAAGTAATAAGTAAGAAAAAAAATATAAATGGAGTGATTAAAAATGAAAAAAATGATAATGGTAGTAATGGCAGTAGTAATGTCAATGTCGGTATTTGCATCTAAAATAGCTACAGTAAACACACAAAAAATATTTCAAGGCTACTCTAAGACTCAAGCTGTAAAAGCTAAGTTAGAAACAGAAAAAACAAAATTAGAGGGACAATTAGCAACAAAAGCAAAAAGTTTAGAAGCAACTGCAAAGAAACTTAATGCTAAAGGTGATAAAGTAACAGTAGCAGAAAAAGATAAGTTTGAAAGACAACAAGCAACTTTTGCTAAAGAGCGTCAAGCATTACAAAATAAATTAGGTAAGATGGAATTTGATGAGATGTCAACTATTCAAGCTGAGATTAAATCTGCAGTAGTAAGAGTGGCGAGAGAAAAAAAATATGAGACTGTTTTAGAAGAAGGTGCTGTTCTTTATGGTGGAACAGATATTACATCTGAAGTTTTAAAAAAATTAGAGAGTACAAAAAAAATAAAATTATAAAATTAGGAGGAGAAATGTATAATTTAAATGAATTATCATCTCTTCTTGGTGGAAAGATTAAGGGAGATAAAGATCAGAGAATAACTGGTCTTGCTCCCTTTTTTCAAGCTAAAGAAGGGGAACTGACATTTGCAGCAGAGGAAAAATTCTTGATGAAATTAGATGAAACTAAAGCAACTGTATTAGTAGTTCCAGAACTTAAAGAATATTCAGAGGGGAAAACTTATATAGTAGTACAAAAAAATCCACGGGAATTAATGCCACTTCTACTTAAATTTTTTAAAAAAGAACTTATTTTTCCAGTGAAAGCTATGGAAGATAGTGCAAAAATAGGAAAAAATGTAAAGATAGCTCCTAATGTATATATTGGTCATAATGCAATAGTGGAAGATGGTGTTACTTTATATCCTGGTGTCTATATAGGACAGGAAGCTATAATAGGGAAAAACTCTATACTATATCCAAACTCAGTCGTAAGAGAGTTCTGTGTATTAGGAGAGGGATGTATACTACAGCCTGGAGCAGTTATTGGATCTGATGGATTTGGGTATACAAAAGTAGATGGTAATAATATAAAGATAGAACAAATTGGTCGTGTAGTTTTAGAAAAAGAAGTTGAAATAGGAGCAAATACAACTATTGATAGAGGTGCTATAGGTGATACTATCGTAAAAAAATATACGAAAATAGACAATTTAGTACAATTAGGACATAATGGAATAATTGGTGAAAATTGTTTTATTATATCACAAGTAGGAATAGCTGGAAGTGCAGAAGTAGGAGATAATTGCACCCTAGCAGGGCAAGTAGGAGTAGCAGGTCATCTGAAGATAGGAGATAATGTTACATTAGGAGCTCAATCAGGAGTATCAGGGAATATAGAATCAAATCAAGTGTTATCGGGTAATCCACCTGTAGATATAAAAAGTCATCTTAGAATAAAAGCTAGTTTGAAAAAATTACCAGAATTAGTAAAGAGAGTAAAAAAAATAGAGTTAAAATCTAAAGATGATGGTAAGAGTTAGATATAAAAATAAAAGATTAGGAGAAGTCCTAATTTTTTTATTTATTGTAACTACTATTGATTAACAGTATAATTTTGTATTAATATAATTTTTCAAGATAGATAAAAAGGAGAAACATGAAAAATATAAATAAGCAATTAAAAAAAGAAGCAATTGTAACCTCTATATTATATCTAATATATTTTATATGGTGGTATAGTTTTGCATATGGATTAGGAGATGTTGATCCTAAAGAATATAAATACATATTAGGTCTACCAGAATGGTTCTTCTACTCATGTATATTAGGTTTTTTAATGATTACAACACTTCTATGGTTTGCAATAAAATTGTTTTTTAAAGATATGGATCTAACAGAATATGAAAAAAATCAAGGAGAAAAATAATGGATAAAGTAAAATTAATAGTTCCATTGATGATATATCTCGGGATTACACTCTACATAGCTTACTATAATAGCCCTAGAAGAAAAAAAAGTAAAGATTTCACAAATGAATATTTCATCGGGAATAGGAGTATGGGAGGTTTTGTACTTGCTATGACAGTAATAGCAACATATACTGGTGCAAGCTCTTTCTTAGGAGGACCAGGTGTTGCTTATAATTTAGGATTAGGATGGGTTTTACTAGCCTCTATCCAGATTCCGACGGCATTTTTAACACTGGGAATACTAGGTAAAAAGTTGGCTATTATTTCGAGAAAAATAAACGGTATAACTATAAATGATTTTTTACGAGCTAGATATGAAAATAAATGGGTAGTAATAATTTCTTCCGTAGCTATTTTAGTTTTTTTTATGGCTTATATGGTAGTTCAAGTCATAGGTGGAGCAAGATTATTTGAAGTTTTAACAGGTTTAGACTATACTATTGGACTATTTATATTTGGATTTGCTGTAATTTTTTATACAGTATTTGGAGGATTTAAAACTGTAGCAATTACAGATGCTATCCAAGGTGTAATAATGTTAATCTCTAGTGTTATATTGTTTTGGATTCTAAAAGAAGCTGGCGGTGGAATGAGAAACATTATGAAAACTATCTATGAAATAGATCCTAATCTATTGACACCAACTAGTGGGGGAGCAATATCAAAGCCATTTATTATGTCTTTTTGGGTATTAGTAGGAGTGGGATTACTAGGATTACCACAAACCACTATAAGATGTATGGGATTTAAAGACACGAAATCACTTCATAGAGCTATGGTAATCGGAACATTTGTAGTAGGTTTTTTGATGATAATGATGAACTTAATAGGAGTTATGGGGATAGCAATTATGCCAAATGAACATCTAGGTGATAAAGTAATTCCAATGTTAGCAATAAGAAATCTATCTCCTATTTTACTAGGAGTTTTTATAGGAGGGCCATTAGCTGCCATCATGTCTACTGTAGATTCTCTCTTAATTCAAACTAGTTCAACTATAGTTAAAGATATCTATATCAATTATATAGCTACTGAAGTAGATGATCAAAAATTAAGTAAAATTTCTTTATGGACAACATTAATTATGGGAGTATCTGTATTTGCATTGGCGTATCATCCACCAGAATTTATAGTATGGTTAAACCTATTTGCTTTAGGAGGATTAGAAGCCGTATTTATGTGGCCAATTCTTTTAGGACTTTATTGGAAAAGAGCAAACTCTACAGGAGCACTTTATAGTATGGGTGCTAGTTTAGTAATATATATAACCTTTACAATTTTTAAAATAAATATATATGGAATACATCAAATTGTTCCAACAATATTTTTAGGAGGTTTAGTATTTATCATAGGATCATATATGGGTAAATCGATATCGGATAAGAATTTAGAGATATTTTTTGATTAATTATGGGGGAGATATGAATATATTTTTGAGAAATGTTCAATTATACAATGAGGGTGAAAAACTATATGAAAAAGATAATTTAAACTTTTCAAAATTAGTTGAGGAATCATTTTACGAATGGACAAAGTTAGATGAGGATGAAGAAAAAAAAATAGATTGGAAGGGTCAAATCTATATAGAAACTGATGATGAAGAATTTGAATATAAGATAGATACAAAGGGGAAATATATCACTAGTTTAGATTTAGATGGATTTCTAAACGGTGAAAAAATAATATTAGAAGATAACTTAGAACTTCTACTTAGCACAAATCATTCCTACATCTATGAATTGTTAACATATCATATAGTATTGAAACTAAAACTAATTTCAGAGGAGAAGTTAAAAGTTATAGAAACAAATTTATTTCCGAAATGGAATGGTGGATATCTAGCAGACGATTTAGAAGATAATAAGACTATCTGTGATTTCATATCTTTGTTTGAGCCACTATTAAATGAGTTTGAGATAATAAAAAAAGTTAAAATAAATTTAAAAACTACAAGATATTCTTCTAAAGATGGAGAAATAGCCAAGGAATTAAAAAACTATATAGAAAAATATTTAGAAGAAGAGGTATTTTTTATAGCTTATGACATTGATTCAACTAGTCTTTTTTCAAAATTAGAATTTGATAGACTCCTTACAGCAGGAGAAAAATTTAATCCTGATCTGGGTATTTTAGAGATAGAATAGACAATTAATAGATCTTTTTAATTTAATAAATTGACATTTTAAAATAAATGTCTTAAACTTAATTATATTAACTTGGAGGTGTATAGAATTGAGCAATAACATTACATTTGGGGGAAACCCATTAACATTAATAGGTAACGAGATTAAAGTAGGGATGCAGGCACCAAATTTTACAGGGTTAAAAAATGATTTAACACCATTTTCTCTTGAAGAACTAAAGGGGGAAGTAGTAATAATTTCATCGATGCCATCAGTAGATACAGGGGTTTGTGAATTACAAACGATTAGATTTAATACTGAAGCTTACGAACATAAAGGAATCAATGTAATTACGATTTCTGTTGATCTACCATTTGCCTTAGGTAAATTCTGTGCAAATAAAGGGATAGATACAGCAATAACTTTATCAGATCATAAAGATTTAGATTTTGGAATGAAATATGGTTTTGTATTAGAAGAATTAAGACTTTTGGCTAGAGGAATAGTCGTGATAGATAAAGACGGTACTGTAAAGTATGTAGAATATGTACAAGAAGTAACAGGGCATCCAAATTATGATAAAGCAATTAATATTGCAAAAGATTTAGTGTAATTAATAAAGTAATAATTAAAAGTGAAGAATATCTTCACTTTTTTTTGTATATACAAGGAAATAAAAATATTTTGAGTACAATATAGTAATATAATTTAGGTAGGTGGGAATATGAAGAAAAAAGGATTTACTATAGTAGAACTATTAGTAATAATGGCTGTTTTAGGAGTCATATTAGGATTTGGTGGAATATCAATAAGAAAACAAAGAAAAAATAATGCTATATTAAGAGTCAGAAATGAATTAGGAGAATTTTTTAGAGTAACTGCTAAAAGAGCATTAGAAACTGGTAGAAGGCAAGGGATAGATTTTGATTTAGAAAATAAAAAGATAGAAATTTATAGAGTAGAAGATAGTGATGGTGTATGGAAAGTCGGGGGAACACGGCATATAATAAGAACTCTGAATCTTCCGAAAGATTTAGAATATATAAAGAAAAAAAGTGATGGCACATATGTAGCTGATTTTGATAATTATATTACTAGTTGGGGAAATATAAGTCGTGGAATGACTATCTATGTCACAGAGAAGAATACAACTCCTGAGATAGATGGTAGTGAGGAAATTAGGCATGCTGTTAGTTTGAGTCAAACTTCTCATATTAAATATCTAAGTGTAAGAGAATATACACCTATTACAACATTGACAATTGATGAGGCTGTAGCACCTAGTAGTATGCCCGAGGAATTAAAAAGAATCAGATAAAATAACACTAAAGAAATAAGAAAACAAGATAAGAAAACAAAATAAAATAAAAATTGCTTATTTCCCTCTAAACCATTGACTAAAACACATATAAAAACATAAGTAATTAAATTTTGTTTAATAAAATTACAAGTGTTATTATGTATATAGAAATTAGGAGGGGATTTTTATGAGAATAGGAACTTTAAATATAGAAACACCAATTATACAAGGTGGAATGGGTATTAAGGCATCTATGTCAAGATTGGCAGGTGCAGTGGCAAGAGAGGGTGGAATTGGACTTATTGCAGGATCTGCAATAGGAATGGAAGAATTAAAAAGTGAAATAATAAAAGCAAAGGAATATCTTGGAGATAAAGCCGGTGCAATAGGTGTAAATATAATGGTAGCTGTTAGTAATTTTGAGGAGGCTGTAAATACTTCGATAGATGCTGGAGCTGATCTTATCGTTTGTGGAGCTGGATTTTCAAAAGGAATTTTCAAAATTGGAAAAGAGAGAAATGTTCCAATATTTCCAATAGTATCTTCTGTAAAAGCGGCTAAACTTTCTGAGAGACTAGGTGCTACTGCAATAGTTGTAGAAGGTGGAAATGCTGGTGGACATTTAGGAACAAATGAAGATTCATGGGATATAGTAGAAGATATAGTAAATGCTGTAAACATACCAGTATTTGGTGCTGGTGGAGTAATAGATTCTAATGATGCACAGAGAATGTTAGATTTAGGAGCTGTAGGAGTTCAGATGGGAACAAGATTTATTGCAACAACGGAATGTGAGGTTAGTGATGCATTTAAACAACTCTATGTTAATACAAGAAAAGGAGATGTTGTTCAAATTGATTCATGTGCTGGGTTACCTGCTAATGCTATTAAGAGTCCATTTGTAGATAGATTAAAATCAGGAACTCAAGAAAAAGCGAAAAATTGTGTGCAATGTCTAAAAAAATGTAACTACTCATTTTGTGTAAATGAAAAATTAGTAGAAGGACATAGTGGAGATACTGAAAATGGAATATTTTTTGCAGGAAAGGATGTGTGGAAAATAAAAGATGTAATTAGCGTTAAGGAAGTTTTTTCAAGATTTAAAAATGTTTTTAGTTAATAAATTATTAAAATGGGATCTAGATTTTTCTAGGTTCTATTTTTATATGTGGTATAATATAAAAAATAAAAATAATAGAAAAGAGTTAAAACTTTTCTAAAAAGGAGGCATAAAATGTGCACACAATTATTTGATGTAAAGCAAGATTATGTATTTAAAAGAATATTTGGGAGTGAAACTCATCCAAAGATATTGATATCTCTTTTAAATTCATGTTTTAAGGGGAAAGAAAATATAAAAGAGGTAAAAATTAAAAATACGACTTTAGAGAAAGAGTTTATAGAAAATAGTTATTCAAGATTAGATATACTTGCAACAACAGATAAAGGAGAGAGAGATGCACGAAGCTAGAGAAGAGTTAGCTAGATTGAGTAGAGATCCCAAAGAAGCTGAAATTTATAGGCAACGAGCAGATGCAATAGCAGAAAAATACAATGCTTTATTAGGAGCTGAAGAAAAAGGTGAGATTAGAGGAATAAAACAAGGAATAGAGCAAGGAA
>JAGLEA010000144.1 GCA_023145315.1 Psychrilyobacter sp. | reverse complement strand
CGTTAAGATAAACAAAGTTTATACTGCCAAACTAAGTAATGATAGTCCCCCTATTCCCCATAAAACTGGTGAAACTTTACTATATTCTCCAGTTCCTACATGAACTATTATAAATGATAAAAAACCAAAACTAAGTCCAGTACTTATACTATATGTTAGGGGCATCATAATAACAGTAGCAAAAACCGGTAATGCTGTTTTAAAATTATGAAGATCTAGCTCCTTTAAGTTTTTAAACATATATATACCAACAATAATTAATGCTGGTGCTGTGGCATATGCTGGGACTATTCCTACGATAGGAGTGAATAATAAAGATAATAAGAACAACGCTCCTATCACAACGGATGCTAAACCTGTCCTTGCTCCAGCTGCTATCCCTGCTGTTGTTTCAGATAGTGTTGTTACTGTACTTGACCCTAGTAATGATCCAACTATTGTAGAAGCTACATCAGTATGAATCATTCTACCTAATGATAAGATGTTTCCATCCTCATCTTCCATTCCCATCTCCTTTGCACAAGCTATAAGAGTTCCTAATGAATCAAATAGATCAACAAACATAAATGAAAATATAGGACCAATTAATGAAACTTTTAGAGCTCCTAATATATCTAATTTAAAAGCTATAGGAGCAATTGATGGTGGCATAGACATAATTTGTGTTGGCAGTTCTACTACTCCTAGTAACATGCCCAGGAGAGTCGTACTAATCATTCCTATTAACATTCCACCTTTCACACCTCTAAGCTCTAAAAGAGCTGATATTACAATACCTACTACTCCTAAAATAACCGTAGGAGTAAAAGCTCCTAGAGATACAAATGTAGCAGGATTAGCTACAATAAGTCCCATACTTTTTAACCCTATAAATGCTATAAAAAGCCCTATTCCTGCTGTAGAAGCTATCTTTAGCTCTATAGGGATTGCGTGTGCTATCCTCTCCCTTATCCCACCAATAGACATAACCAAGAAAAATAACCCCGATATAAATACAACTCCTAGTGCTGTTTCCCAAGGGATTCCCTTACCTATAACCAATGTATAAGTGAAAAAAGCGTTTAGCCCCATTCCCGGTGCTAATCCTAAAGGTGCATTTGCCCAAAAAGCCGCTATCAAACTACCTATTGCAGCACTTAGACATGTAACAGTAATAAGTGCTCCCTTATCCATTCCTGTGTCCGACATTATAGAAGGGTTTACAAAAATAATGTATGACATAGTCATAAATGTAGTTACTCCTCCTATAATTTCTTGTTTTACCGTTGTTCCCCTTTCGGTTAATTTAAACATCCTCTCTAACATCTTATTTTCTCCCAGTATTGAATTTTTAATAGATAAATTTATTATTTTTTAAACAAAAAGATTCTATTTTCCTAGTGTTTCAGGAAAATAGAATCTTTATATACTGTAATATAAATATCTATTCTCTTATAGTTAGCATTTTTAAGGTCGCTAGTAGAAACTTTTCGCCATATCCGAAATTTATATAAGTTTTTATAAAAAAAATTATAGCATTTTTTCTATATAATTACAAAAAAAATAAGTTCTGACTAACTATAGGGAGCAGATTAAATTAATTATATATTGTTTTTCTTGTTGACAATTAATAGCCGTTTAACATATAATATGTAAGGAAACAAAACAAAATTCTATGAAAAAAGGAGTTAAAATGGCAGATATCAAGATGTTAACGGAAAAGTCGACACAAATAAGAAAAGATATTGTTACAATGATTAATAAGTCTAAGTCAGGACATCCAGGAGGGTCATTATCAGCTGCTGATATAGTTACTACTCTATATTTTCATGAGATGAAT
>JAGLEA010000143.1 GCA_023145315.1 Psychrilyobacter sp. | reverse complement strand
GTGGAGTTATAGATATCGTGTAGAGTATTTCTATCAGTTTGATCGTCATAGGAAAAATCACTTCCCATCATACTATCTTTTAGCATATGCTGAGATATTTTAATAGTTTTAGAGGTACTTGGCATATAGATCCATAGATTACTATCATTCCTTAAAAACTTTGTCCCACTATCACGTTTTGGATATGTAAACTTGATAAAAGATTTTTCTGCTCCTACAGCGTACATATCAAACTTTTTAACTCTTGTCTTTCCACTACGGTGTATATTCATCTCACCCTTATAGCTAACAGATATTGGTGTCATATTATAATCTACAGCTTCTAATATTTCATTAGAAGTTATGCTAAATCCTAGTGAAAAACTAAGAAAAAATATTAATAAAAATTTCATAAACTCCTCCTTCATATATTTCTCATATTAGTAATAGCTTCTTTCTTTACTTCCTTTGAAATAGCCGTTATTGTAGCTATAGTAGAGGTCAAAATAGCTACAATGAAAGTCAGTAAAACAGTTGAAACAGTAAGCATAGGATAGATTACTCCTTTTAGATTTAGCTCATCTGTCATGGATTCCATAGTATTACCAAAATCCACTCCTACATGACCTAAATAAAGAGATAGAGTACTTCCTATAGCAATACCTATGATACTTCCAATTATTCCCATATATATTCCCTCTAGCAAAAACAATTTTTTTATCTCAAATTCTCGAACACCCAATGATTTTAGGAGGCCTATTTCGTGTCGTCTTTCAAAAACAATCATAAGCATGGTATTAGAAATCCCTAGCCCTGACAGGGTAGAAAAGATTAAGATAAAAATTAATTTTACAAATGGCATCATAACTGCCACACTTTCATTCATACCTATCTCATCCCATTTTTTAACATCTAATTTTGTTGTTATAGATCCATTATTTGATAGGGAATTATATACTTTTTCCATATCTTTTTCATTTTTTGAAAAGAGTAGTAACTCTGTCACACGATCTTCCATGTCTAAAAGATATTGTGAACTAGATAAAGTTATATAAAAACTTCTATTAAGTCTACTATTATCCATCTTATAAAACCCTGTCACCTTATAGTTTAGTGAATATAGAGATTTTTCAGCAGTCTGAGTTAAGATAGTTACAGTATCTCCTAATTCTAAACCTAGTTTTCTTTTCAGAGTTTCTCCTACAATAATATCTTCATCATTTTCTAGAAACTTTCCTTGATAGATATATTCATTAAATCCTACATATTTTTCATCTAGATTTATAATCCCATTTCCCATTGCTGTTTCATGTTTTTCATTAAAATAAACTAGTCCACCAAATTTTATTCTTTTAACAATCTCACCTTGAAATTCTGATTCTTCAATAGTTTTTTCTATATTATTATATGAAAAGTTAGAAGAGATATCCATAGTTTTTGAACGAATTTCATAATCTTGATTAGTGATACGAATATCTCCTGTAATTTTTTTACCACTCTCAATAAATAATGCTTCCTCACCAGCAAACCAACTAATTCCAAATATCATTCCAGCTGTAGAAACAACTATGATAATAATAGTTAGGAGAGTTCTGTGAAGGTTTCTTAGTAAATTTTTAAAAGCTATTTTTAACATATAATCACCGGTCCCATATGACATCTATTGGTTCTAGTTTCGTAGCTTTATAAGCTGGATAAAAACTAGAAATTACTGCTATAAAAATACCAAAGATTAAAAATAAGATATTCAGTCTCCAATCAAAATAACCATATATCCTATCTGAGAGAGGAATTGTAGTTCCCATTTTATCGGCTACTTCTGGAAGAGCAATACCAACTATTTGATAGTAATAGAGTAGAGATCCACCTAGGATAAAACCAACGATACTTCCTAGAGTTCCCATTAAAGCACCCTCAAAAATAAATAGTTTTAAAATAACATTTTGCTTTATACCGTTTGCCATGAGAATACCTATCTCTTTTTTTCTTTCTAACATTGCCATTAACATGGTATTTATAATACCCACACTAGACATAAGTAAGATGATAGATCCAAATATAAAAGTAATCTTTATCTTTAATTGACTAATAGAGATGAGATCTTCTAATTCTTCACGATATCCAATAACGTCAACACCTAGACTTTTTAATGCTTCTTTATCTTCTATTGTTATCTCACCTTTTAGAGAAACATCATTAAATCCCGATGCCTCTGTGAATGTTTCGATTTCTTGTTTCGAAATAAGGATAGTACTGTTATCAAAAGCCATTAGTCCAGATTTTATAATTCCTGTAATAACAAAATCTTTGGCATTTAAGCTTCCCTTTTTTGTAGTTCCTTTTAAGATGAAACTATCACCAACAGAAAGATTTAGAGTTTTAGCAAGGTGTACTCCTAAAACTACACCATTTTTTCCATCTATAAGGTAAGAATTTCTATGAAATAAATCTTCCTCATCTTGTTGATTACCACCAATTATATTAACTGGAGAATCAAAAGAACTAGTCGAAAGAGTTCCTTGAAAAACAATTCTTTTACTATTTTGATAATTATCAATAATTTTAGAGGCTTCATTTGAAATCATAAAATCAAGTCTATCATCACTATTTTCAAATTTGTCATCAAAATATCCTTTCTCATAAAGTTTATAATCAGAAATCTCAACATCTCTCATAATTTTTATTATATGACGCTCCATACCTAGGTTTAGACCTACACCAATGATTATTATAAAAATACCAAAAGCAAGGGAAACTAATGTAAGAATCGAACGCATCTTATGCCTAAATACATTTCTGAAAGCCATTTTAAGTAGCATCTGAATCACCAACTAATTTTCCATCACGTAACCTAATTACACGCTTTGCTCTCTCTATAATTAGATTATCATGAGAGGAAAAAATAAAAGTTATATTATCTTCTACATTTAATTTTTTCATAAGATTAAGAACACTTTCTCCTGTATGTGAATCTAGATTAGCAGTAGGTTCGTCAGCTAGTACAAGTACAGGATCTTTGACTAAAGCTCTAGCAATAGCAACTCTTTGTTGTTGTCCACCTGATAACTCTCCTGGTCGTCGATCTTTTAAACTCCAAATATCTAATTTTTTTAGAAGTGATTCTATTTTTATCCCTCTTTCTGCTTTATTATATTTTTTTGATAGTTCTAGGATAAACTCTAAATTTTCAAATACACTAAGAACAGGTATAAGATTAAAGTTTTGAAATATAAATCCTATCTTATCTCTTCTAAAATCTGCTTTTTCATCCTTAGTAAGAGTCGCTAAACTTAAATTTTCTATCGATACACTACCACTTGAGATAGAATCCATAGCTCCTATTAAGTTTAGTGTTGTTGTTTTCCCTGAACCTGATGGACCGGCTAAAACTATGAATTCACCCTTTTCAATAGAAAAAGATACATCGTTTACTGCATGCACTTCCATTACTCCATTAGAATATGTTTTTTTTAAGTTTTTCACTTCTACTAATGCCATGATATTCCTCCTACAAATAAAGTATTGCTCTTAATGTAACCTCGTTTTCAAGTTTTTGTTTGTTATTATTTGTTTTTATTTTTTGGACGCCATTCTGATGAAAATAGTTATATAAAAATTGAAATTCTAAATAATCATTGTAAGTATAAGTTATAGCGTTAGTAATAAACCAATCATCGTTGATAATGCTATATCCTTGTTGAAAATTTGTATTCTCTGTAGGAGAAAAATTATATGATAGAAATAATCCACTAATATATTCATTATATTCTGTTTCTATAATAGTATATATATAGCGATTTAGTAATTCAAAATTATAATCAGCGCCTAAAACTGTAGTTATATAATCTTTGGATTGGAAGTCATCATATCCTAGTTGTCCCCATATTCCAATTCCAATATCTCCCTTAACTTCTAAAACTACTTTATTGTTTTCTTCTACCTTTCGTGATTCATGAAAAAATTGTTTAGTATAGAAGTAGTTTCCCATAAATTCAAAATCATCTATTAAAAAAGTATAACGAGAAGCAAAATTCTTATGTGATATATCACTATTAAACCAAGCTAGTTCAAAACGTGCCATAGATGGTGATGAATATTTAAAAATAGCAGAATCTGTCCCTGATTTTTCAGACTTTGGATCTATAAATTCTTTAATATCAAAAACACTAGCTAGGTTAAACATATATCCGACACCCCAATTTAACGTTTGTCGACCAACTGCTAAACTATAATCCTCATGAAATACTTCTATATATCCCCTAAAAAGATCTAACTCTGGATCAGATCCTTCCTCACCTATAATAGATATTTCAGTATAATAAAAATCACTTCTGTGTTTTATCCCACCAATACCTCTATAATAAAGATAACTTTCTTCATAATTTTGTAACCTGTAGTCAGTAATTAACTCTAAAAATGGTTCAAGAGAAAAAGAAGTATTAAATAACATAAGAAAAAGTAAAATATTAATAATTCTTTTCATAGAGATCATCCCCTGCTTAATTTGATATTAGAGTATACTTTATTTTATACTCATAATCAACAAAATCAGTCTTTAATAGAAATAATATAGAATATTAAATTTTAAAAAAGAGGCCTTAATTTTCTTTATAATTTATACATATGTAAAAAAATAGTATTTTAAACTTTAAAACTGCACCAAAATAAAATAAAAGCTAAAAAGTTGTTGAAAACAAAGGAAAATATAAGAAACACTTAGTTGACAATAGATATAATATTTTATACTATATTTATATACAGTAGGAAAAAGAAAAAGAAAAAATAGCGCCAGAACTATTAAATCATTAATAGTAGACGAGGACTAGGGAAATCGAAATATTCGGCGGGTACCCTGGAGGTTGTCACAACCTAAAGAAGAAACAAAATTAATCAGTGATGATTATGACAAACATCTTCTAGTGACCTTTTTCTTCTGTAAAAAAAAATAGAAGGAGTAAAATTATGTGTGGTATTGTAGGGTATATAGGTGAAAAGTCACCTAAGGAAGTTTTGTATAGCGGATTATCAAAATTAGAGTATAGAGGTTATGATTCTGCTGGAATATCTATATTAGGAAAGGAACAAGAGATTCAAACTTATAAATCTGTTGGTAAATTAGCTAACTTAAGGGAAGTTTTAAAAGGTGTTGAAGTATCTGGTCACATAGGAATAGGACATACAAGATGGGCAACTCATGGAGTTCCTAGTACTAAAAATTCACACCCTCATAATTCAAAGAGTAATAAATTATCTTTAGTTCATAATGGAATTATAGAAAATTATGCAGAATTAAGAGAAGAATTAGTAAATAAAGGATATGAATTTTTATCAGATACAGATACAGAGGTAATAGTTCATTTATTAGATGCAAATTTTACTGGAAATTTAGTAGAATCGGTATTTAAAATACTACCTATATTAGAAGGTGCCTATGCTATCGGAGTTATATCTAGTGATGAACCAGATTTATTGGTAGCAGCTAGAAAGGGGTCGCCATTAGTAATAGGGTTAGGAGAAAATGAAAAATATATAGCTTCAGATGTACCTGCAATCTTAGAGTACACTAATAGGGTAATTTTTTTAGAAGATGGAGATGTAGCTTCTTTAAAACAAGATGAAATAAAAATATGGGATTTAGAAAAAAATGAAAAAAGTACTGAAGAGACAGAAATAGAGTGGGATTTAGAAGCTGCTGAAAAAGGTGGATATGAATACTTTACTCTAAAAGAGATCCACGAGCAACCAAGAG
The DNA here is from genome assembly GCA_023145315.1 of Psychrilyobacter sp. Taxonomy (GTDB): domain Bacteria; phylum Fusobacteriota; class Fusobacteriia; order Fusobacteriales; family Fusobacteriaceae; genus Psychrilyobacter. The sequence continues at coordinate 1,624 of JAGLEA010000143.1, read as the reverse complement.
TTATAGCAGAAACGCTAAAAGGAAAAATAAAGGGAAATAGTGCTATTATCGAAGAAATGACACTGACTAAGGAAGAATTAGAAAATATAACAAAGATACATATGGTAGCCTGTGGAACATCTTACCATGCTGCACTAGTAGGGAAAGCTATAATTGAGCAGGAGTTAAGAATTCCTGTAGAAGTAGAAGTAGCTTCTGAATTTAGATATAAAAATCCAATAATAAATAAAACTGATTTAGTAATATTAATATCTCAATCTGGAGAAACTGCTGATACACTAGCAGGACTTAGAGAAGCAAAGAAAAGTGGTGCAAAAGCTATAGGGATTATAAATGTAATGGGAAGTACAATATCGAGAGAAGCTGATGGAACGATATATACTAATGCAGGGTTAGAGATTGGTGTAGCTTCTACAAAAGCCTTTATAGCACAACTAATAGCACTTTATATCTTAACACTATATCTAGGGGAAAAGAAAAATATATTAGATGATAAAAGAAGAAATTATATAGTTGAAAATTTAAAAAAATTACCTAATATGGTAGAAAAAGTATTAGATATTGAAGAGGACATAAAGTTAAAAACTAGAGTATTAGACAGTGCAAGATCAAGTATGTTTATAGGTAGAAATATGAATACGGCTATAGCTTATGAAGGAGCTCTAAAATTAAAAGAAATCTCATATATTCATGCTGAAGGATATCAATCTGGAGAATTAAAACACGGACCAATTGCTATGATAAGCGAGGAGTGTCCATTAATAGCAATAGCAACTAAAAGTGATACATATGAAAAAGTTAAATCAAATATAGAGGAAGTTAGAGCTAGATCAGGGAAGATATTGGCACTTGCAACACTTGGAGATGAAGAAATCTCTAAAATATCAGATGAGGTTATTTATTTACCTGAAATAGATGAATTATTTTCACCCGTAATAAATGTAGTTCCGTTACAATTTATAGCATACTATGCTGCAATAAATAGAGGATTAGACGTAGATAAACCGAGAAATTTGGCCAAATCTGTAACTGTAGAATAATGACCATTAAACGGAGGAATAAGAGATGCTAAGAACAGCAATATTTAGGGATATAAGTGAAAATGAAAATTTAGATGAAAGAATTTTAGATCTAAGATCTAATTTGATATTTGATTCGGAAAATATTGAAATATTAGAAGAATTAGGAACAATTTTATGCTTCCAAAAGAAAACAGAAAAAGCCATAAAAGTTTATAAAGAAATATTAAAACATAAACCTGGAAAAGCACAATATATGGGTTACTTAGGTTATCTATATTACGAGCAAGAGGATTATGATTCTGCTATAGAAATGCTTAATAAAGCATTAGATATAGACCCTAAAGCACCATTTGTATATTTTTTATTAGGTAATTCATATGCTAGATCAGGGATGATCTTAGATGCTATTAGAATGTATGATTTAGCAATATTTTTAGATTTTGATATCTATCTAGCTCATATTGAGTTTGCAATTAAATATGAAAGAATGGGGAGATGTAAAAAAGCTCTAAAAGAGTTTATTGCAGCTTATGAAATAGATTCAAGAGATGAAGATTTAAAAGAAAGAATAGATGAATTAACAGCAAAAGTTGGATAGGTAA
>JAGLEA010000142.1 GCA_023145315.1 Psychrilyobacter sp. | reverse complement strand
GTTAACTTCTAATTTTTTTTGTTTTTTGAACTGAATCTGGAAACTCTATAAAAATAGATGTTCCTTTATCAACTTTACTTTTAACAGAAATTTTTCCATCATGTAATTTTACTATATCTTTTACAATAGATAGACCAAGTCCAAAACTATTTTTTTGTCTATTTCTACTATCATCTTGAATATAAAATCTTTCAAAAATAAATTTAAGATTTTTTTCAGGAATACCTTTTCCTGTATCCCTAATAATTATATGATAAGAATCTTTTTTTATAAAAGATTCAATAGAAATATTCCCACCATCAGGAGTATACTTAGAGCTATTTTTTAAAAGTTCACGAAGAGCTTGCAAAAGTAGAGTTTTATCTAAATTTATAATAGCACTGTCATTTTTTATGATAGTATAAATGTGATTTTTATCAACAAGTTGCTGTTTTTCTATAAGTTCACTTATTAGATCTGAAATTTGAAAAGGTTCAATCTTGTTTTTGAGAGTTTCGTTTTCTTTTCGAGCGAGAAATAATAATTGTTTTAACAAATTTTCCATATTCTTAACTTCTTTGAGGATCTCTTTAATTCCGTGATCAACCATTTTGGGATCTACTTTTGCCCCTGCTTCTAAAAGATCAGCATATCCTTTTATTACAGCTAATGGTGTTCGGAGTTCATGAGAAGCATTAGAAATAAAGTTATTCTGTGAATTAAATGAAACTTCTAATCTTCCAATCATCTCATTAATAGTAATAGATATTTGCCCTAATTCATTATTTGGATTGATTATATGGATCCTTTGGCTAAGGTCATACCTATTGATTTTTTTTACCGCTTTAGTTATCTCTGATATAGGTTGTTGTACTAATTTTTTTATTCTTCTAAGAGCTAGTAATGCAGCTAACACAATAAAAATCAAGGAAACAAGAAGAGATCTAAATAAAGGTCCAAGATCACCTCTGATTTCTTCAGAGTAAATTTGTAAATACATATTTTTATCCCCAAAAGGAATGAGTATGTTTTTAATAACAATAATATTTTGTTGACTATAAAAACTTTTAAACTCTCCTAATTTTTCATTATGTGGATAAAAAAGGTAAGCATGTGAAGTCGAATAAACTTTATTATTATAAGTTATTTTAAGACTTTTTAACGGCTCTGCTTCTTGTATTTTATTAAAATTATCAATTTTTAAAGATATTATTTGCTCAATAGCTTGATCAGTGAGATTAAGAGTTTTAACCTCTTCTAATTCTTTTTTTATAAAAAAAGCAGTTTTGTTTATTTCAGATCTTATTCTACGGAATTCAAAATTAAAGAAAACAAAAATAAGAACTGCATAAATCGTAGCTAAAATAATAAGAATTGATGAAAGGTAAGATTTATAAATAGTTCGTTTAAGTGTTATTTTAGAAGTCATAATTACCTTATGATATATCCAATACCACGAACATTTTCAATCAATTTTTCATTAAAGTCTTTATCAACTTTATTTCTAAGATAGTTAATATAAACCGAAACAATATTATTATTTTCTTCGTAAAAACCATGCCATAATTTATTAATAATCTCTTCTTTACTTATTACTTTTCCTTTGTTTTCAAGTAATAATTTCAGAATTTTTAATTCTTTTTTCGTAAGATTAAGTTGGATACCATCTCTTTCTACTATATAAGTATCTAGAAATATAGTAATACCTTTGTGTGTAAGAATCTTAGATTCCGTTCCTTTTGCCTTTTTCGTGTTAGCTTTAATTCTAGCTAATAATTCTGCAAATTCAAAAGGTTTTGTTAAATAATCATCAGCACCAGCATCAAAAGCAGAAATTTTATCATTGATACTATCTCTAGCTGTTAACATAATTACAGGAACTTCAGAAAATTCTCTTATTTTTTTGCAAATTTCGATACCACTTCCATCTAAAAGCATGATATCTAAGATAACTAAGCTATAGTTGTTGTCAGTGATAAGTTTTAAAGCACCCTCACCTTTAGGTGTGATATCTGTTTCATATTGTGCATATTTTAATTGAAATTCTAATAGTTGTGAAAGGCTAGCATCATCTTCAACAATAAGTATTTTTTCCATTCAATTCATCTCCTTGTATTAAAATAAGTTTTATTAAACTATTATACTACACATAAGAAAAAAAAGAAAGAAATGAAATTTAAGTTTTTTTTAATTGAGTGTAGAGATCTCTTAATATTAGTTTTCTTTTTAAGATAAACTCAATATATAGGTTTAATAGAGGCGTTTTAATAAAAGTATGGTTGACTTTTCGCTATATAAATGATATTATTAGTAGCTATTTAACACGTTAAGTATTTCTAGGGAAGGTGCTTAGGACAAAAGGTATTTACTTTTTGAAGTTTGTCTCCTAGTTTCGAGCTTAACGGAAGTTTAAAAACCAAATAAAAATATTCAAGGAGGAACACAAAAATGGCAGTAGTTACTATGAAACAATTATTAGAAGCAGGAGCACATTTCGGGCATCAAGCTAAGAGATGGAATCCAAAAATGGGGAAGTATATCTTCACAGAAAGAAACGGAATTCACGTATTAGATTTACACAAATCTTTAAAAATGATCGAGGTTGCTTATAACGTAGTTAGAGACGTTGCAGCTGACGGCGGAGACGTATTATTCGTTGGAACAAAGAAACAAGCACAAGAAGCAGTAAAAGTACAAGCTGAAAGAGCTGGAATGTACTATGTAAACAACAGATGGTTAGGTGGAATGATGACTAACTTTCAAACAATCAAAACTAGAATCGCTAGATTAAAAGAATTAGAAACTTTAGATGCAGATGGAACTTTAGATGCAGCTTACACAAAGAAAGAAGCTTCTATGTTAAGAAAAGAATTAGTTAAATTAGATAAAAACTTAGGTGGAATCAAGAACATGAAAGCAGCTCCAAAAGCTATTTTCGTAGTTGACGTTAAGAAAGAATTCTTAGCAGTTGAAGAAGCTAATAAATTAGGAATTCCTGTAATTGCAATGGTTGACTCAAATGTTGATCCTGATCCTATTACATTCCCAATTCCATCAAATGATGATGCTATTAGATCAGTGACATTAATGTCTACTATCATGGCAAATGCAATATTAGAAGGAAGAAGAGGACAAGAAGCTCCAGCTGAAACTAAGTAATAAATATATAACTGGAATTGAGTATGAAAATACTCAATTCTTCTTATATTGATATGTATATAAATAAAAATAAATTAAACATATATTATATTTAATATAATTTTAGGAGGATCAAATGAAAATCACAGCTAAAATGGTAAAAGAGTTAAGAGATATTACAGCAGCAGGAATGATGGATTGTAAGAAAGCATTAACTGAAAAAGAAGGAAATATGGAAGCAGCAATTGATTTCCTAAGAGAAAAAGGTATGGCTAAAGCAGCTAAAAAAGCAGGAAGAATCGCAGCAGAAGGATTAGTATTTGATGGTATTTCTGAAGATGCAAAAACTGCTATCGTTTTAGAATTTAATTCTGAAACAGATTTCGTAACAAAAAGTGATGATTTTATAAACTTTGGTAAAGAAGTAATCGTAGCAGCTTTAGCAAATAATGCAACTACAATTGAAGAGTTAAAAGCTGTAGTTATAGATGGTGAAACTATCGAAACTAGATTAACTAACTTAATCGCAAAGATTGGTGAAAACATGAACCTTAGAAGAATGGAAGTTGTAACAACTGAAGGTTTCGTAACTACTTATAACCATATGGGTGGAAAATTAGGAGTTATCATCGAAATGACTGGTGAAGCTACTGAAGAAAATGTTACAAAAGCAAAAGGAATTGCTATGCATGTCGCAGCAATGGCTCCTGGATACCTAGCTCCTGAAGATGTAACTACTGAAGATCTTAAGAAAGAGATGGAAATAGCAAAAGTTCAATTATTAGAGCAAGGAAAACCTGAAAAAATAATTGAAAACATCTTAAAAGGTAAAGAAAGAAAGTTCTACGAAGAGGCTTGTTTAGTAAAGCAAGTTTATGTAAGAGCAGAAAATAAAGAAACTGTTGAGCAATTTGCTGGAGATATTACTGTAAAAGGTTTCTCTAGATTTAAAGTTGGAGATGGAATTGAAAAGAAAGATGAAGATTTCGCAGCAGAAGTAGCAGCACAACTAAAAGGATAATTTATTAGAGGTATAACTTTTGTTATGCCTCTTTTTTTCAAGGAGGGAATATGACACCAAAGTATAAGAGAGTTCTTTTGAAACTGAGTGGAGAAGCTTTAATGGGAAAACAAGAGTATGGAATCTCAACAGAGATGATTAATATGTATTCTAGACAGATTGTAGAGCTAGCTAATGAAGGTATTGAAGTAGCTGTAGTTATTGGCGGTGGAAATATCTTCCGTGGAATGTCTGGTGAAGAACAAGGTATCGATAGAGTAACTGGTGACCATATGGGGATGCTAGCTACAGTTATAAACGCACTAGCTTTACAAAATACAATTGAAAAATTAGGAGTCCAGACAAGAGTTCAGACTGGTTTAGAAATTCCTAAAGTAGCAGAGCCATTTATAAAGAGAAAAGCTCAGAGACATCTAGAAAAAGGAAGAGTAGTAATATTTGGTGCAGGAACAGGTAACCCTTATTTTACAACAGATACAGCAGCAGCCCTAAGAGCTATGGAAATTGATGCTGATATCGTAATGAAAGGTACAAAAGTTGATGGAATCTTTGATAAAGATCCTGCAAAATATAGTGACGCTATAAAATATGACTCAATCACATATTCAGATGTAATAACTCAAGGTTTAAAAGTAATGGATACAGCAGCTATCTCTCTGTGTATGGATAATGATTTACCAATCTTAGTATTTGATTCATTAGTAGATGGAAATATTAAGAAAGCTGTATTTGGTGAGGTAATAGGAACAACGGTAACTAAATAATTAGGAGGCAGGAAATGTCAAAAGTATTAATATTAGAAGCAAAAGATAAGATGGAAAAAGCAATTGAATCAACAAAACATAGATTTTCTACAATTAGAGCAGGAAGAGCAAATGTAGCAATGTTAGCAGATATCAAAGTATCACAATATGGAAGCGAGATGCCTTTAAATCAAGTAGGAAATGTATCGGCTCCAGAAGCAAGATTATTAGTTATAGATCCTTGGGATAAAACTGTTATTCCTGCAATTGAAAAAGCAATAAACTTAGCTAACTTAGGACTTACTCCTAATAATGATGGTAAAGTAGTAAGATTGTCAATACCTGATCTTACAGCAGATAGAAGAAAAGAGTACGCTAAAATGGCAAAAACAGAAGCAGAAACTGGTAAGATTGCAATAAGAAGTGTAAGAAAAGATATCAATAACAAATTAAGAGCTGCTGAAAAAGATGGAGATATAACTCAAGATGACTTAAAAGCATTTGAAACAGAGTCACAAAAACTTACTGATGATAGTATAAAAGCTGTAGAAGATCTTTTTAAGAAGAAAGAAAAAGAAATTACAACTGTATAATTTTTTTTAATAGAATTAAAATAGGAGGCTATAGCCTCCTATTTTAATTCTATTTTTCTATTGTAAATCCAATGCCTCTTACAGTTTTTATTAATTTCACTGGGAAATCCTTATCAATTTTATCTCTTAAATATTTGATATATACATCTAGGATACTGTCGCTACCGTCATATCCCCAAATTTTAGCTAAAATTTTATTTCGTGTCAAAACAATACCTTTATTTTCAATTAGAAGTTTTAATAATTCAAACTCAGTCTTAGATAACTTAATATCCTTTTCTTCTCTAATGGCTACAAATCTAGATAAATCTAGAACTAAATCTTGTACATTTAATTGATTAGTTTGAGAGTTTCTATGCATCTTTCTAAGGTGTGCTTTTATTCTAGCAGAAAGTTCTAAAGATTCAAAAGGCTTTGTAAGGTAATCATCAGCACCAAATTCAAAACCAGATATCTTATCTGTAATGTCATCTTTTGCAGTAACCATGATAACAATAGTATCAGGATAGAATTTTTTTATCTCTACACAAACTTTAGGTCCTTCTACTTTCGGTAACATCCAATCTAAAATAATAACATCATATGCCTTGTGTCTAATCTTACTTAGAGCTTCTAATCCATCATGAGCTACGTCTACTTTATATCCTTCAAAACTCAGGTGTAACTCCATTAAACGAGCTATTTTTACTTCATCTTCAACAATTAATATGCTGTACATATAGTCCTCCTAGATTATAACTTGCAACGGTAATTTTAGTATGATAGTGGTCCCAATATTTATTTGACTTTCTACAACAATTTTTCCATTATGCATATCCATAATACTCTTAACAATAGAAAGTCCTAAACCATTTCCACCAGTATTTTTTGTTCGTGCTTCATCAACTCTATAAAATCTTCCAAATAATTTAGGCAGATGTTTTTTAGAGATTCCGATTCCCTCATCTTCTATTAATATGTTTAAGTTACTATCATCAACTAGAAAATATATACTAATTGAATTCCCTTTAGGGGTATATTTTATAGAATTTTCGATTATCGCTCGTATAGCTTGTAAAATTAATTTTTCATCTATGTTAATAACAAAATCAGAGGAAGGTTTTAAAATATATTGATGTTTTTTATCAATCATCTTAAATTCTTTAACAATTCTATTGAGTAGAACTTTTATATTAACTTCCACTAGGTCAATATTATACCTTGTATTCTCCTCTCTTGCAATGAATAAAAGTTTTTCCATAAGGTCAGTCATATTAAAAACTTCTTCCTTTATAGAGCTAAGAGCTTCTATTGTTAGTTCTCTATTAGAAGTACCTTGCTGAATTAGTAGTTCTACATATCCATTTATTATTGAAAGAGGTGTTCGTAGTTCATGTGAAGCATCAGAAATAAACTTTGTCTGATTTTCAAAGGAGATCTCTAATCTCTCCATCATATCATTCATAACTTTAATTAACCTTCCTATTTCATCATCATGATTAGATGTTGTAATTCTTTTATTTAGATTATGTAAATTTATTAATTCTGCTGTATCAGCAATTAAATTAATAGGTTTTAGAGTATTTTTCGCAAAAAGTACTCCTACAATAATAGCGAGGATAAATCCTATTAAATCTATAAGAAGCATGGTTGATATTAGTGTTTCCAAAAGAGAATAGGAAGAATTCATATTATTAATCAACTGTATATATATCTTTTGACCGTTATCTGTAGTAAGTACTGTATTAAGATATATATAATTATCTTTCATTAGATAAAATTCATTTTTCAAGTTTTTTTCAAGTTTTTCATACTTATGAAAGACAATAGTATTCATAGAAGTATAAAAAGATAGATCAAACTTTTTAAATCTTCTAAAAGTTGTATCTGGAAATCTAAAGTTTACAAAAATTTCATCTCTATGGGTATCTGATTTACCAGTAATATCAAACATATTTACAGCAGTAATGTGATCATATCTTCTGCTTCCTAAAATACCATTAATATTCTCAATAATTAATTCTTTTCTATCTAAAATCCTACCTTTTTCAATTATAAATAGATGGGAACGAATAGAGAAAAATATGATGAAATTAAGGACCAGTAAAATAGCAACAAAAGTTAGGGAAAACGACATAGTTATCTTAGTAGAAATCCTATTAAAAAATTCAAATTTTTTCATGTTACCACCCCTTAATTTATAATAAAAACTTCTAGTACATTATATACTATAAAAAAGAAATCTTCATCTAAAATTTTAGATGAAGATCAAATTAAGTTATAAAATTACTCCATAAATAATAGTAGAAGTAGCAGCAAGTACAAAACCAACAGCCGATTCATAAGGAATTAATTTTAATCTATCGTTAAAGCTTGTATTAGTCGATCCTGCTGTAGCATGGAAGAAAGATCCATGTGGAAGATGATCTAAGACAGTAGCTCCAGCATGTAACATAGCAGCTCCATATAATCCACTAATTCCTGCAGCTACAATAGTAGTTGCAAATGTAGCTGAGGCAACAGCAGTCCCGGCAGTTGTAGAAGCTGTAGCCGCTGACATCAATGCTCCAGATATAGGTGCTAGTAAAAATTCTGGTAAACCAATAGTGTTAAGGCTACTTAGTACCACATCTTTTAGTGTGGAATTAGAAATAATACCAGCTATAGTACCTGTTCCCATTAAGATTACGGCAACTCCTGTCATCTTTGAAAGACCATAAGACATATACCCTTTTAAATGTTTTAATTTACCCATGGCAGTACAACCGATAAGTCCTCCTACAGGAAGAGCAATAAGCGGATCTACAGAGATTCCTGCAATAGGTCTAAGTGCTAATAGTACAATAGTGACTACAGGTCCTAAAATAGCAGGTAAAAAGCCTGGTAACTCTTTTTCGACTTCTTGCTCATCAGATTCGACTACTTTACCACCTTTGTTAATAAGAGTTTTAGCAATTAGTACAGTTGCTATTAAACCAAAGATAGCTGGAATGATATTTGCTCCCATAAGTGATGATAGTTCTACATGAAAACTTTCAGCAGCAGCAATAGTATTAGGGTTAGGAGATATGATGTTTCCTGATTTTCCTCCTCCAATCATCGCTAATAAAATCGCCATCTTTGATAGATTTAGTCTCTTAGCAATAGCTAGTGCTATTGGTGAAACAGTAATTACTGCAACATCAACGAAAACTCCTACAGATGTAAGTATAAGAGTAGCTAGTGCTAATGCTAATAATGCTCTCTTCTCTCCTAATTTTTTAATAATAGTTTCTGCAATTTTTCCTGCAGCTCCAGATTCGATTAAAACTCCTGCTAAAATACCTGCAGTTAATATTCTAAGAACAGCAGGAGTGATTCCTTTTGCACCGTTTATCATAAGTGTAACGGTATCAGGTAGTGATGCCCCACCTGCAAGACCTCCAATCAATGCTCCTAGAATAAGTGAATATGATGGTGGTGTTTTCTTTACGATTAAAAAAATTGCTATAGCTAAACCTAATATTGCTCCAAATGCTGATACTTGCATAATTTTATCCTCCTAAAATATTATATAATTATTAATTTCTAACCAATTTAATTAATCTAAAGATTTCCTCTACGTTTTTTGTAACTAGTGTCGTAGCTTTAATGGGATTCATTGCTTCTTCTAAAGTCATAGGGTAGTTCATAATAGAAAATACAGCGTCGATTCCATGATTGTGTACTTCTCCTGCATCATCTGCTACTCCTCCAGCTATAGCAATTACAGGAATGTTTTTTGTTTTTGCTAATTTTGCTACTCCTACTGGTGCTTTACCCATAATAGATTGGAAATCCATTCTACCCTCTCCAGTTATAACAAAATCTACACTATCTAATTTTTCTTCTAATTTAACTTTTTTTAAAATAATATCGATTCCTGGTTTCAACTCTCCATCTAAAAAAGCTAAAAAACCTCCACCAAGTCCACCAGCAGCTCCAGCTCCAGGAGTATTTGATATTTCTATATTCAGCTCTTTTTTTACTATCTCAGAAAAACTTTTTAAACCTTTATCTAGATCTAAAATCATATCTTTTGTAGCACCTTTTTGTTTTGCATAAACATGTGCGGCACCATTTAATCCATAAAAAGGATTATCAACATCACATGCTACTAAAAATTTACATTCTTTGATCAGAGGTGAAATATTACTAATATCTATACTATTTACTTTGATTAGTTGTTTTCCCCCATGACCTAATTCAATATTATTTTTATCAAAAAATTTCACTCCTAAAGCTTTCATCATACCTATACCACCATCATTAGTAGCACTGCCACCAATACCAATGATAAATTCACGACATCCTCTCTCCATAGCATCCTTTATCATCTCACCAGTACCGTAAGTTGTCGTTATCATAGGATTTCTTTTATCAACGGGAACTAATGGTAGTCCAGATGCTGTAGCCATCTCAATAACAGCAGTCTTTTTATCTCCTAAGATTCCGTAAGCAGCTGTTATAGGATTCATGAGTGGGTCTGCTACAGTGATTTCTATAAACTTACCACCTGTCCCCTCAACAAGGGCTTCAACAGTTCCTTCTCCACCATCAGCTACAGGTATTTTTATCGTTTCTGCTTGTGGATAGATATTCTTTATACCTATTTCAACAGAATTAGCTAATTCATTAGAAGTTAGACTCCCTTTAAATGAATCAATAGCAATTAAAACTTTCATAAATGACCTCCTTTAGTCTTAAATCTGACTTTCTGTATTACAATATAACTAATTTATACACTTTTTAATTAAAAAAGTCAATAGTTGTATTACAAATTTTTAATTATATTTGTTTTACCTATGGATTATACACTATAAATATAAATATATGTTTTATATTGTTTGATGAATAGAGTATACTATTATTGAAAGTAAAATTATGGAGTTGGTAAGTTATGAATGAAACACCTATGGAAAAAGCTTATAATTATATTGAGAAAAAAATAATAAACAAAGAGTGGACAGCAGGAGAAAAAATAACATCAGAAGTCAGATTAGCAGTGGAACTTGGTGTGAGTCGCGTCTCAGTAAGATCGGCAATTGAAAAATTAGTTGCTCTAGATATTTTAAATAAAATAAAAGGCAGTGGAAGCTATGTAAACGAAATAAACAATACAACTCATTTAAATAAATTAATTCCATTTATGACGATAGGTGGAGCTAGTTATATAGAAATACTAGAATATAGAAGTTACATGGATGTATTATCAGTAGAATTATTTATAGAAAACTGTACTAACGACAATAAAATTAAATTAGAAGAGATAGTAGAAAAAATGAAAAATACACGAGAGAGGGAGGAGTTTTTTCTATTAGATATGGATTTTCATCATGAAATAGCAAAGGGTAGTAGAAACAACATATTAATAAAAATCAATCAAATTTTATATAATATACTAAAAAATAGATATAAAGATGAATACCATAGATTGACTTATGAAAAAAGAGTAGAGGAACACAAAGAAATCTTAGATGCAATACTAGAAAAAAATATTAAAACTGCAAAATTATATACAAAACTACATGTCTTAAGATCTTTAGAAGATCTCAGAAAAATGGAGCTATAAATTTATTTTTTATATTATGGAGGAGAAATGAAAAAAAGAGAAAATTACATAAGCTGGGATGAATATTTCATGGGAATAGCTGTTTTATCTGGGCAAAGGAGTAAAGATCCTAGTACTCAAGTGGGTGCTTGCATTGTAACAACAGAAAAAAAAATAGTAGGAACAGG
>JAGLEA010000141.1 GCA_023145315.1 Psychrilyobacter sp. | reverse complement strand
AAAGCAGTAATAGTATTATTAGCTTTATTATCATTAGGTGTTAAAAATATTCATTTAGGACCAACACTACCAGCATTCCTATCTCCAGCAGTTGTAGATGTATTAGTTGAAAACTTTGGAATAGCAGGAATTGGAACTGTAGAAGATGACATAAAATTATTTATGGGTGAATAGAATTTTTTACCTACCCCTCTCTTTAGTTATAAAGAGAGGGGTTTTATATAAATCAATTTAACTTATAAACTAATCTCTCCACTGTCTTTTTTCATTCTTATCTAATTCCTTTGATATATTTTTATTCATTTTTTTTACTATCGTTGAAAAAAATATTAATTCTTCGTCACTAATTCCTTCTGTTAGCATTATTCTCTCTATTGCAACTAAATTGTCTATTTCTTTTATAACTTTATTAGCTCTATCAGTGCCTATTAATTTATAAAACCTTGGTTTTTCAGGATTTACTTCTCTAGTAATATATCCACTATCAATTAATTTCTTTATAGATCTAGCTATTGTTGCTTTATTTAAATCAAAATCAAGACTAAGTTGTTTTTGTGAAACATTAGGATCTTCAATGATTCTTCTTAAAAGGATATATTGTCCACTACCTAAGTCTACTTCCCCTAGATGCATATCGACAAATTTTTTGATTTTTCGTGCTAAGTCTCCTACTTGATATCCTATTATTCTTTCCAATTCATAATCTCCCATTTAATTTATTTGTTAATAGGTTATAGTATACATTATTTTAATAAAAATATTCTAGTTAATTCAAGTTTGCCTAATAAATTCTTACTTCGTTGTAGAGCCTAAAGCATAATATCAAGCCAAATACTTAATAAAAGTGATTTATTAGAGAAAATAGGGCATACTTAACCACAATTATATTAATCTAGGAGTGATAAAGATGAAAAAAATTATAACCGTATTAGCAATAGTAATATTAGGATCGTTAATGGTAGGATGTGGAGGATCAAAAGATGAAGAAAAAGTGGTTGAAGAACAAATCACCAAGATAAGAGTTGCTACAAACCCAATGTTTGCACCATTTGAATTTATGAAAGATGGAGAGATTGTTGGATTTGATATTGATTTAATTGATGTAATATCTAGAAAAATAGGATTAGAACTTGAAATAGAAGTTATATATTTTGAAGGGTTAATACCTGCATTAGAAGCAGAAAAAATAGATCTTGTAATAGCAGGAATGTCTGCAACTGACAAAAGGAAAGAATTAGTAAACTTTACAACTACATATTATACAGCCAGTCAAGTTATAGTAATAGATAAAGATAACCAAGATATTCCTACATTTGACAGTTTAAACGGAAAGAAAGTAGGAGTTGTTTTAGGATATACTGGTGCGGCAATGGCAAGTAAAATTGACAATATAACAATAGAAAAATACAGTGCTGGATATGCAGCAATAATAGATCTTAAAGCAGGAAAAATAGATGCAGTGATCCTAGATAGTGAACCTGCTAAAGGTTTTGTAAGAGAGAACAGCTGGTTAAAACTCGCTTCTGCAGTAGCTGAAAAAGAGGAATATGCTATGGCTATTTCTAAGGAAAACCCCGAACTCTTGGAAAAAGTAAACGATGCTTTAAGAGAGTTAAAGATGGATGGAACATATGATAGATTATTAAAAAAATGGTTCTAAATTAAATGCAAAAAAATAGTCACTACTGTAATAAGGATAGAGATCGAAATGATTTCTATCCTTTTGCTTTAAATAAAATTTAGATATGATATAATGTATATTAGATGAAAAAGAGAGTAAGAATTGGAGGCAAATATATGATACTTAGTGTGACGGATCTATGGAAACAATTTACAGGGGAGACTTTATTAAAAAAAATAAATTTCGCAATAGATGAAAAAGATAAAATTGGATTAGTTGGAGCAAATGGTGCTGGAAAAACTACCCTAATAAAAATATTGATGGGAATGGAAACGCATGATGAAAGTGTAGATACAAAACAGAGAGGGAAAATAGGAAAGAAAGGAAATTTAAGAATTGGATACCTTTCTCAAAATTTTGATTTGAATTTAGAGAACACGGTTTTTGATGAATTAATGAGTGTATACTCTCACTTAAAAAAAGATTATAACGATATCCAAAAACTTAATAAAAGATTGGCTACTGACATTAATAATTTTGACATAATCATGGAAGAATTAGCAAAACTAAACACTAGATATGAACAAGAAAATGGATACGGAATTGAATATAAAGTTAAGCAAATTTTAAATGGTCTAAATTTCCCTGAAAATCTATGGCAACAAAAAGTAGATGATCTTAGTGGAGGTCAACAATCTAGAGTTGCATTGGGAAAAATATTACTAGAAGAGCCTGAACTTCTAATCTTAGACGAGCCTACAAACCATTTGGATCTAAATGCTATCGAGTGGTTAGAAAAATATTTAAATAGTTATAATAGAGCATTTATATTGATATCTCATGATAGATATTTTTTAGATAATGTAATTAATCGAGTATTTGAGATAGAAGCTAAAACTATCAATATCTATAAAGGAAATTTTACAGAGTATACAATTCAAAAGGAAGCTTACTTAACTGGGGCTGTGAAGAGGTTTGAAAAGGAACAAGATAAAATTAAAAAAATGGAAGAATATATCACAAAATATATGGGTGGAATCAAAACTAAACAAGCTTTAGGTAGGAGAAAACTTCTAAATAGAATGGAAAAGATGGGTGATCCCATCGTTAGTATGAGAAAGATTAAATTAAAATTTGAAGTAGAAAGAGTAACTACTGATAAAGTTGTAAAAATTATTGATCTTGCAAAATCATTTGGAGAGAAAGAAATTTTTAAAAATATAAATCTTGATATATATCGTGGGGATAAGATAGGAATAATGGGTCCTAATGGTGTAGGAAAATCAACGATTCTTAGAATAATAAACAAGTTAGAGACGCAGACCTACGGGAAGGTAGAACTAGGAGAAAAACTCGATATTGGTTATTATGACCAAAATCATACAGGATTAGAAGGAAAACAAAATATTTTAGAAGAACTTATGTATAACTATCCTATTTCAGAGGAAGAAGCTAGAACATTTGCTGGTGGGTTTTTATTTACTGAAGATGAGATATTCAAAAGTATAGATGATCTCAGTGGAGGAGAAAAATCAAGAATAGCTTTAATGAAATTAATCATGGCTAGACCTAATTTTTTAATAATGGATGAGCCTACAAACCATTTAGATATCTATGCAAGGGAAGTTTTAGAAGAATCGTTAGAAGATTACGATGGAACCTTGATAGTTGTCTCTCATGATAGACACTTTCTAGAGAGTGTTGTAAATAAAGTTTATGAAATTACTCCTACAGGAAGTAGTGTATTTGGTGGGAATTATGAAGAATATATGAGAAAGTCTCTCGAGCCAAAGAAAGAAAAAGAAGTTAATACAGATTATGAAGATCAAAAAAGAATTAAAAATAGAATCTCTAGTTTAGAGAAAAAATTCCTGATAATTGAAAAAATAATAGAAAAATTAGAAGAAGAGAAAACAGTAATAGAGGAATCACATCACAAAGCAGGATTAAAAAATGATATAGATAACCTCATGGATATTCAGAAGGAATTAGACAATATTAATAAAAAAATCACAGAGAAAATGGATGAATGGGAAGATATGAGTGAAGAATTAGAAAAATTAACTAATTAATAGATTAATGACACAAGGGAGGCTCTATGAATTATATAGTAGAAAAATTACATATTAACAACCCTGCTGAAATTGTAGAAGTTCGTGATTTTTTACTAAAATTTAGTTTAGATTATGAAATTGATATAGATTATACCGTTGTTATTCGTGAAAATAATAGAGTTATCGCTACTTGTTCAAAATCTAAAGATGTTTTAAAAGGTTTTGCTATAGAAGAAAACCTTCAAGGTCAAGGAATCACAAACTTACTAATAAAAAATATTCAAGATAAATTATTTGATGAAGGTGTTTTTCATTCATTTATTTTTACTAAACCAGAATATAGTCAAACTTTTCAATCTTTTGGGTATAGGGTCGTATCTAGTGTAGAAGAGGTGATTTTACTAGAATATGGATTTTCAGGAATTGAAAAGAGCCTTGATTCTATTCAAAATAAATTTAATTTAGACAAAAACACTACTAATACAGCTCTAGTTATGAATTGTAACCCCTTTACTCTAGGACATAGATACCTTATAGAAAAAGCTAACGAAACTTCAGAGGGGGTTTTAATTTTTGTTGTAGAGGAAGATAGATCTTTATTTAATTTTAGAGATAGATATAATATGGTAAAAGATGGAGTTAGAGATTTAAAAAATGTAAAAGTTATTCCCGGTGGAAAGTATATAATTTCATCTAATACTTTCCCATCATATTTTTTACGTGAAGAAAGTAAGGTTATGAAAGCTTATACAAAATTAGATGCTACTATTTTTAGAGATTATTTTTGTGAAAGGTTTAATATAACTAGACGGATGTTGGGGGAAGAGCCATATTGTCCTGTGACTAAAAGCTATAACGATTCTCTAAAGGAGATATTAGAAGTTAAAAATATAAAAGTAGAAGTTATCCCTAGAAAATGGATATCAAATCCTGAAAATTACATTAGTGCTTCAAAAGTTCGACAGTTAATAAAATTGAATAACAGCTCTTTAGATCAACTATCAGATCTAATTCCTAAAACAACACTAGAGTTTCTTCGAACTAAGGAGGGGAAGGAAGTAATAGAGCAGATAAAAAATTCTAATACTCCACATTAATATGGTAATCACTCCTATAGATATATTAGATGCTCGAGAAAAAAGAGCAAAAATTCAAGAAGAATTAATAATTAAAACTAGTCTCCCAATTCTAATTATTCGTGCAAACTATCCAGGATTAGAAAAAAATAATAATACAAGTAAATATATAGTTACAACGATTTTAGAAGAAGTTAGAAATAATCTAAAGTATAAATCCATAGAAATAATAGATTCATACGAAGGGTTAATATTTTTATTAGCTATTAATTTAAAATCAGAAATTATAAAGAATATAGCTATTGAGATAGAGAGAAACCACCCTTTAGGGAGATTAGTTGATATAGATGTCATAAACATCGAAAATACGACTCTCAGTAGAACCAAGTTAGGGTACTCTCCTAGATCTTGTTTTATATGTGATGAAATAGCTCACGGTTGTGTAAGAAGTCAAAAACACAGTCTAGAAGAAATTTTAAACTACATAGATAATATCGTCAATACTTTTAAAACTAAGGGGTAATTATGTATAATGATATAATATTTAATTTAGGAGAGTTTTCATTAGAAGCCATGTTATACGAGGTTTCTTCCTATCCATCTTTTGGATTGGTTTCCCCAATATCTAGTGGTAGTCATACTGATATGAACTACTTTACTTTTATAGATAGTGCATCTAGACTAAATAGATATTTTTTAGAAATAGCTCATTTAGGATACTCTCCAAAACCTATTGATGAACTTTTTTCAGAAGTTAGGAAAATTGGAAAAAAAGCAGAAAAATATATGTTTGAAAAAACGGGTGGAATTAACACACATAAAGGAATGATCTTTGTTTTAGGATTAGGAATTTTAGCAACTAGTAAGGCTCTCTATGAAAAATTAAATTTTTCTGAAATTCCAAAATTAATAAAAAAGATGACATTTGGTATAGTTGAGAATGAATTAAAAAACATTGATAATAAAACTAATCTTACTCATGGTGAAAAACTTTTTTTGGATCAGGGAATTAAAGGAGTTCGAGGAGAAGCTGAAAATGGATTCCCAATTGTTTTCGACTTTTCATTAAATTTTTATGATGAGAACTCTCATATGGATATGAATAGCAGACTTACCTATACACTTCTGGCTATTATGAGTGAATGTGAAGATACGACTATATTACATCGACACAGTCATGAAACTTTAAATAATCTACAGGAGCAATCAAAAAAAATTTTACAAGATCAGAAATTAAATAATAAGGATCAATTAGAAAGTATAAAAAATTTAGATAACTATAACATAGAAAATAGGATTAGCCCTGGAGGTTGTGCTGATCTACTTGCACTCACTATTTTTATGAGTAAAGT